>NZ_QAOZ01000010.1:0-237193 GCF_003050885.1 Rhodococcus sp. OK611 | reverse complement strand
GGCGGCTACGCGCAGGCCCGCTCGTACACGGTGGTCGAGATCGTCGGCAACGACTACTCCAAGACCACCCTGTACGGCCAGCCCTTCAGCATCGGCTGACACGCGCACCTTCCGTTCTTCCTTTCGTCCATCCCTTTGCTCGCGGTGACGCGAGCTGACCGACCCTGAACAGGGGAAACATGAACGTCTCCAGCACCGGCCTGCGTCGCGGGCTCAAGACCGCCGCGCTCGGCAGCGCCGCCGCCATCGCCCTCGGCTTCTTCTCCGCGGGTGCGGCGAATGCCGACACCTTGGTGCCGCTGCCCGGCGGCACCATCACCAAGACCCTCGCCGATGGCACCGTCGTCACCGTCACCATGTCCGGCGAGTCCGCGAACATCTCCGGTTCCATGGGCGCGACCCCGCTGCACCGCAACGTGTGGGTCTCCGGCTCGGCGAAGGTCGAGATCTCCGGCGGCTCCGGCGCCGAGGGCGGTGACATCGAGCCCGGCTACATCGTGGCCTGCCAGCTCACCCTCGGCGGCGAGACTGGCCACAACGCCGGCGGTGGCACCACCTGGGCCAACGAGGACGGCGACGCAGCGATGACCGCCGACAGCGCCGGCAACATCTCCATCGGACCCGGCGAGGCCGCCAGCTTCGCGGTCCTCGACCTCGAGTCCGCCGACGACTTCGGCGGCGAGTCGCACTCCGGCGAGCACTCCTTCGAGGGCGCCACCGGCAGCGTCACCTGGGCCGACTCCACCATGGGTGTCGAGGGCTGCGCCGGCTACGCGCAGGCCCGCTCCTACGTCAACGTCACCGTCGACACCGAGAACGTCAAGGGCACCGTCACCCTCTGGGGACAGCCCTTCAGCATCGGCTGATCAGACGCCGCTAGCGACTGCTTGCAGGTCGCTCGAAACTACGCCGCTAGCGACTGCTTGCAGGTCGCTCGAAACTACGCCGCTAGCGACTGCTTGCAGGTCGCTCGAAACTACACCGACCTGATCTGGAAACGTTGGGCCCGTACCGAATTCGGTACGGGCCCAACGTGTGTCCGCCTCCTCAGCCCCGATGCCTTGCGGTGTCGCTGCCCAGCAGGTCGCGGATCTCGGTGAGCAACTCGATGTCCGTTGCCTCCTTCTCCTCCTGCCTCATGTACCGCTCCTTGGTGTGGTTGTAGGGAACGATGAGGATGAAGTACACGACGGCCGCGATGATGATGAAGTTGATCGCCGCGGTGATCACGGCGCCGATGTTCACGAACGTCTCCGGGCTGTCGGTGATTTGGAAGCCGAAGCCCATTTCGTTCGAGCCGCCGAGAGCGGCGATCAGGGGTTCGACGATATTTGTGGTGAATGCGGTGACGATGGCGGTGAAGGCCGCACCGACGATCACCGCGACGGCCAGGTCGAGCACGTTTCCCTTGAGCAGAAAGTCCTTGAAGCCCTTCAACATGAGTTGGGTCTCCGTTCCGTCGGCTGGTGATGCTCTCGGACAGGGAAATGCTATGGACACCGGACCTCGCGGGGCAACCGGACGACCGTCCGGGCGTCAGTGGAACGTGACCGTCAGCGCTGTCGACAGCGAGGCCGCGGCGACCGTGGTCGCCTCGCCTGCGGGCAGCGCGAGCATCACAACCCGCTCGCGTGCACCTCGGGCGGAATCATTGGGGGACACCAGGATCACCGTCGCGGCGGAGGCCAATACGCGGGCGTCGGGCTCAGGCCCCTCGGTGTCGGAGTTCACGGTCAGCACGTCCACCCGGTCGCCCTCGCGTAACAGGTCGGTCACTTCGGGGTCGGCGAGTCGGATCGGAACCACGCGGGCGTCGGGCGAGTTGGTGGCCGCGTCGGCCAGGCGGGGACCGAGCATGCGGAGGTCGGTCAGGGTCTCGCCCGCCCTGGCGGGGCCGGTCAGGGTGTGGCCAATGGCGTCCTCGATGCCGCGCAGGGCGCCCGTGGGCACCGTCGCGGCGCCCAGCTGCACGAGCCGCACGTCGTCGGCGCGCAGGACCAGGCCGGGCGTCAGGTCGCGTGCGGCCGCGACGACGGCCACCTGATCGTCTGACGGGTCGCCGCGCAGCAGCAGGATCACGGCGGTCAGGGCCAGTGCGCCGGCGAGCACCCGGCGGGCGACGGCGACGCGGGCCGATCCCGGCCGGGTCAGTCGGGAGAGCCGGTCGGCCCATGTCGGGTCGAGCCGGTCGGCGCGAGGGCTGCCGGGGATCGGTGCGCGGTCCATGGGGCCACGCTAGGGGCCGTGGCCGGCCGTCGGAGTCGCCGCAGGGCGCGCCTGTGGAGGGATCGGATGGCTGTGCAGAACCTAGGGGGCTAGGTGGCAGACGAGGTCGCGCCCGCGCTCGCGGTGGACGTCGACGTGCTGGTCGACGGGCTGCTCGCGGGGGTCGAGGACGCCGACGAATCGGACTTGGCAGGCTCGCTGGCTGTGCCGCCGCTACCGCGGCTGTCGGTGCGGTAGAAACCGCTGCCCTTGAAGACGATGCCGACGGAGTTGAACAGCTTGCGCAGCTTGCCGGAGCACTCGGAGCACACGGTCAGGGTGTCGTCGGTGAAGGACTGGACGATGTCGAACCGGTTGCTGCATTCGGTGCAGGCATACGAGTAGGTGGGCACTGAAGGATCCTCCGCACGGGGTACTCAGGCCTGGGTGGTGATACGGCAGGCGTTAGCACTTTACAGTCACGAGTGCCAACGCCGGTAATCAGCTTCCTATTCCCAGTGCACGAAGCCCGCCGACCGGGGTGAGGACCCAGCCGACCCGGATGTCGTGTGACTCGTCGGGCAGCTCGCCGACCACTTCGTCGTCGCGGACCACCGCGATCAGGCGGGCGGCCGGATCGGCGAGGTCGAGGGTCCGGTCGTAGAAACCCGCGCCCCGACCGAGACGGACCCCCCGTTCGTCGACCGCGAGCGCCGGGATCAAGATCGCCTTCGCCTCCGAGATCGCCGAGGGCGGTAAGTGCGGCTGCCCGGGTTCGCGCAGGCCGAACGGTGCGCTGACCAGGGCCTCGGTGCCGTGATACTCCGCCCAGTACAGCGGGCCGGGATCCCTGGCCACGGGCAACAGGACCCGTCCGACCCGAGGCAGGAGGGCGTCGAGGAGCGCCGTCGATCCCGGTTCGACCCCGACCGGCACATATGCGCAGACCGTGGCGTCGGGTCCGAGCGTGTCGCCGAGCGCCGTCGCTGCAGCGGCGAGGGCGCGGTCTTCCGCCTCCCTGGTCACGGCGTCGCGTGAACGACGCGCGGCGAGCACCCTGGCCCGCCACTGCGCTTTCGTCGTCACCTCGGTCACCGATGCCACCCTGTTCCCCTGATCCGCGTTCCCATCGTGCTCACCCTAGAATCCGGTGCGCACGGACGAGATGGATAGGGTGTGCTCATGACACAGGCCGGCACCAACAAGAACAGGCACTTCCGCACGGCGGTGGTGCCCGCGGCGGGTCTGGGCACCAGGTTCCTGCCCGCGACCAAGACGGTGCCGAAGGAATTGCTCCCGGTGGTGGACACGCCGGGTATCGAGCTGGTCGCCGGTGAGGCCGCCGATTCCGGTGCCAGCAGGCTGGTGATCGTCACCTCGGAGGGCAAGGACGGGGTCGTCGCGCACTTCGTCGAGGACCTGGTGCTCGAGAGCAAGCTCGAGGCCAGCGGCAAGTCGCACCTGCTCGAGAAGGTCCGCAAGGCGCAGGGCCTGCTCGAGGTGGAGTCGGTGATCCAGGAGGAGCCACTCGGGCTAGGTCACGCCGTCGGGTGCGTGGAGTGTGTGCTCGACGACGACGAGGATGCGATCGCGGTCCTGTTGCCCGATGACCTGGTGATGCCGCGTGGGGTGCTCGAGACGATGGTCCGGGTCCGGGAGAAGCGCGGCGGCAGCGTGTTGTGCGCAATCGATGTGCCCAAGGATCAGGTCAGTGCGTACGGCGTCTTCGATGTCGAGGAGGTGCCGGACGCGACGAATCCGGACGTCCTCAAGGTCGTCGGGATGGTGGAGAAGCCGAAGCCGGAGGATGCGCCGTCGACGTTCGCGGCGGCGGGCCGGTACCTGTTGGACCGGGCCATCTTCGATGCGTTGCGCCGGATCACCCCGGGTCAGGGTGGCGAGTTGCAGTTGACCGATGCGATCGCGTTGCTGATCTCGGAGGGACACCCGGTGCACGTGGTGGTGCACCGTGGGTCGAGACACGACCTCGGAAATCCCGGAGGCTACCTGCGGGCTGCGGTTGACTTTGCCCTGGACAGTGACGAATACGGTCCTTCACTGCGCGACTGGCTCACCCAGAGACTGCGGCAGACGGGACATTAGTGGGGTCGGGAGGCAGTGACTACATGCGCTCGGTTGAGGAGCAGCAGACGAGAGTGACGGCCGCCGCGGTCGCACCCCGGCCGGTCCGGGTGGCGATCTCGGAGGCTCAGGGTCTGCTGTGTGCCGAAGAGGTGGTCACCGAGCGCCCGCTGCCGGGATTCGATCAGGCCGCGATCGACGGTTACGCGGTGCGCAGCGTCGATGTCGCCGGTGCAGGCGGGGAGAACCGGGGCGAGGACGACGAGCCCGTCGAGGTGACCCTGCCCGTGGTCGGCGAGGTCGCCGCGGGTTCGCGCCAACCGATCCGGCTGCAGCCGCGTCAGGCGGTGCGCGTGGACACCGGGGCGCCGCTGCCGACCCTCGCCGATGCGGTCCTGCCGCTCGACCGCACCGATGGCGGCCTGAACCGCGTGAAGGTGCTCTGGCCGGTCCGTTCCGGTGACTACGTCCGGCGCATCGGCGACGATGTGCAGCCCGGCGACGTCGCGGTGCGCGCGGGCACCATCATCGGCGCCGCCCAGGTCGGTCTGCTCGCCGCGGTGGGGCGCGACAAGGTGCTGGTGCATCCCCGACCGCGGCTGTCGGTCATCTCCGTCGGCGGCGAGCTCGTCGACATCGACCGCACCCCCGGTCCCGGTCAGGTCTATGACGTGAACTCGTACGCGCTCGCCGCCGCCGCGCGCGACGCAGGCGCCGACGTGAACCGGGTGGGCATCGCCGGCAACGATCCCCGTCGCCTGCGCGAGGTGGTCGAGGGTCAGCTGATCCGTTCGGAGATCGTCGTCATCGCGGGCGCGGTCGGCGGCGGGGCCTCCGATCAGGTCCGGGAGGCGCTGCGCGACCTCGGCGACCTCGAGGTGGAGCGGGTGGCGATGCACCCGGGATCGGTGCAGGGGTTCGGTCAGCTCGGCCGCGACGAGGTGCCGACGTTCCTGTTGCCGTCCAACCCGGTCAGTGCGCTGGTCGTGTTCGAGGTGATGGTCCGGCCGCTGATCCGGATCGCCCTCGGCCGTAGGCAGCCGATGCGCCGGGTGGTGACCGCGCGCACGGTGGCACCGATCACCTCGATCGAGAACCGCAAGGGCTTCCTGCGTGGGCAGCTGATGCGCGACGAGTCGACGGGGGAGTACCTGGTGCAGGCCCTCGGTGGGGCGCCAGGCGCCTCCTCGCACCTCCTGGCGACGCTGGCGGAGGCGAACTGCCTCGTCCTGGTCGCTCCGGAGGTCACCGAGGTCCGGACCGGCGACGAGGTCGACGTGGCCTTCCTTGCGCAGCGAGGCTGAGGGTTGGGCACATCGCTGCGCAAGTACTCGATTCACCCGGGTTGGCCGGCGCATCTGGGTCCGCTGACGGTGGGCGCCGGACGGGTGACGTTGCGCCCGATCCGGCTGCGTGACGCCGCGGCCTGGAGCCGTATCCGAATTCGCGACCAGGAGCATCTCGAACCGTGGGAGCCGACCGGTGAGGGCCCGTGGGAGGACCGCCATCACATGGGGAACTGGCCCGGGCTGTGTGCCTCGCTGCGCTCGGAGGCGCGCAAGGGCCGGATGGTGCCACTGGTCATCGAACTCGACGGAAAGTTCTGTGGGCAGCTGACGATCGGAAACGTCGTGCGCGGGGCGCTGCGGTCCGCGTGGATCGGCTACTGGGTGACCAGGGAGGTGGGTGGTCAGGGGGTGGCCACCGCCGCGGTGGCGCTCGGGCTCGACCACAGCTTCGGCGCGCTCGGGTTGCACCGGGTCGAGGCCACCGTCCGCCCGGAGAACCTGGCCAGTCAGGCGGTGCTGCGCAACGTCGGGTTCCGCGAGGAGGGACTGTTGCGTCGGTACCTGGACGTGGACGGTGCGTGGCGCGATCACCTGCTGGTGGCGATGACGATCGAGGAGGTCGAGGGCACCGTCAGCGACCGGTTGGTCCGGGCGGGCAAGGCCGCCTGGGGGTGACCGCCTGACCCGGGCGGATCCGCTTGGTGACGGGTAGTGCAAAACACCACTGGAGCGAGTGACTATTGTGACAGTTGGGAAAGTTGAGTCGGCGCGTCTGCGGGGAACTGCGCGCCGTGGCAATTAGCCTGAATGGGCTGATTGAGTCATATGTGCTGGTAGACGACTGGGAGGGAGGTCGCCGGTATGCCGAACTCGATCCTGTGGATCGCCTTGGTCGGGATGTGGCTGTTCGTCCTGCTGCCCATGCAGGTGAAACGTCGCCCCAGAATCCGTCAGACCACCGATGCAGCACTGGCGACCCGTGTGCTCGACCGCGACCAGCTCGCGCGTCAGCAGCACCGCGGACCCGCCTCAGGACACCGCAGCGACCCGAACTGGCGCCGCGAACCCACTCGCCCCAGGTATGCGGAGGACCGCATGGACACCCAGGTAGAAGTCGACGAGTTGGACGACGAGCGGGCTGCGGCTCGTGAGTACGTCCCACAGCGCCGCGGTCGCGGCGGGTTCGACCCCGAGGCCGATGCCCTCGCGCGGGCCGCGCGGTACGGATTCCGGCAGCGTGCCGTCCTCGGTCTGATCCTGCTGACGATCATGTCGGCGGCGCTCGCGCTCATTGTGACGCCGATGCTGTGGTGGGTCGCCGCGGCCGCCTTTGTCGGCCTCGGCGGGTACCTGGCCTACATGCGCAGGCAGGTCCAGTTCGAGCAGGAGATCCGACGTCGCCGCATGGCACGCCTGAGCCGCTCCCGGCTCGGGGTGGAGTCCCGCGAGGACGACGAGCTGCGGTTGATCCCGTCGCGGCTGCGCAGGCCCGGGGCGGTGGTGCTCGAAGTGGACGACGAGGACCCGGTGTTCGAGCACCTCGAGCACTACGACATCCGGTTCGAGGAGGAGGCGGCTCCTCAGGAGATGCGCCGAGTCGTCGGTCAGTAGCCTGACGCGGATGGCGGACGGAGCCGTGCCGGAGAGGATCGTGCTGCTCCGGCACGGCGAGTCCGAGGCGAACATCGATCCGGGGATCTACGAGCGGGTGCCCGACTACCGGATCCCGTTGACCGCGCGCGGCGTGGAGCAGTCCAGGGTCGCGGGGGAGCGACTGCGCGAACAGTTCGACGGGCAGAAGGTCTGTGTGTACGTCTCGCCGTACCTGCGGGCCTACCAGACCCTCGAGGCGCTCGGCATCGACGATCTGATCGAGCGTCGGATCGAGGAACCGCGCCTGCGCGAGCAGGACTGGGCTAACTACCAGGACCCGGACGAGATCGCCCGGCAGACCGGGCTGCGCAACACCTACGGGCACTTCTTCTATCGGTTCAACGAGGGTGAATCGGGCGCCGACGTCTTCGATCGCGTGAGCACCTTCATGGAGACGCTGTACCGGCATCGCGCCAAGCCCGGGTTCCCGCCGAACACTCTCGTGGTGACGCACGGGCTGACCATGCGGCTGTTCTGCATGCGCTGGTTCCACTGGTCGGTCGAATACTTCGAGTCGTTGAACAACCCGGGCAACGCCGAGACCCGGACGCTGGTACGGCAGGCCGACGGCCGGTTCGCACTGGAGCAGCCGTTCGATCAGTGGCGGGCCGTCCCGGAGGGACAGACCATCCTGGACACCACTCGGGCGGGCGTCGCCTGCCCCGAGTGACCCGCGTTCGGCAGGGTCGGAATCGCCGCCGTTGCGAGGTGAATCCCCTCCGGACCGGGCGATTTTTTCTGTGGCGGGCCGGGCTGCTACAGTTGCCGAGCGTTCCTACGGGAGCGTGGTTCGGGGCTGTGGCGCAGTTGGTAGCGCGCTTCGTTCGCATCGAAGAGGTCAGGGGTTCGATTCCCCTCAGCTCCACCAGTCGAAAGGCGCTTCTCCTCCGGGAGGGGCGCCTTTTGCGTTGCCGGCCCACCCCGCGGGGAAGCGCTCGGCCGACAGGCTATCGGACAGCTGTCCATGTCATTCACGAAAGAGACATTCGGCGCATGTTGAATGTGATCTACTTCATCTCGCCTCAGCGGCCCGGGACGTCATCGCCGGTGCGACGGAGGGGCGCTGGTCATTCACAAAATCTGGACGGCCTGGACGTCTTTCTGTGTCCGCGGTCTGCCGCATAGAGGGGAAATGTATGTCTGACAAGAGCATTCGTCGCGTGGTTGGCGGGGCCGGCGTGCTGGCGTTGTCGGCCGGGTTCGCGGCAACGGTGGGCGTGGGTGTCGCGGGCGCGGCGCCTGCGAGCGTGACGTGGGACGACGGCAGCGAGCGGATCACCCGCACGATCAGCGACACCACCCCCGCCGAGGGCGACATCATCACCTCGACCACCCAGTTCGACAGGACCGGCGGCGTCGTCGAGTACATCTACGAGGTCAAGGACGTCCACCCGACCTGCCTGACCTACGTGGACGGTTCGGCGAAGGTGGACGGCTCGCCGCGCGGCCTGGACAGCCAGGGCGCGGACTTCGCGAAGGTGAAGGGCAGCAGCGTCGAGTGGCCGCTGTACCCGCACATCAGCCCCAACCTGCGGACGTTCGAGTTCTCCTACAAGGTCGGCGCGAACTGTGACCGCACCGTCCCGCTGATGACGACGGTGCATTACGGCGGCTCGCTCGGTTCCGGCACCTACCAGGACAAGGGACCCACGGTCTCGGTGCGGATCAACACCTCCACGACCGCTCTGGCCACGCCGCCCAACGTGCAGGTCGGCCAGTCGGTTCCGCTGAAGGCGACCGTGACCGGTGGTGCCGAGGGCAATCCCGTCGAGTTCTTCGACGGTGCGGTGAAGATCGGTCAGGCCGCGCTCAACGGTGCAGGCGAGGCAACGTTCAACTGGACGCCCGCCACCCGGGGCGCGCACGGCCTGTCCGCGAAGTTCCTGGCGACCCCGCGGGCCGAGGGCTCGCAGTCGCCGGTGCAGACCGTGCAGGTCTCGCAGGCAGATGCGGTGTCCTCGACCGTGCTCGCCCCGATCTCGGGCGCTGAGGTCGGTCGGTCCACCGTGCTGAAGGCGACCGTGTCGCCCACGGGCGCAGGCGGCACCGTGGCGTTCAAGGACGGCGCGGCGACGCTGGCTGACGTGCCGGTCGATACCAATGGCGTGGCCACCTACACGTGGGTGCCGTCCACCGCGGGCAGCCACTCGATCGCCGCGACGTTCTCCGGGCGCTCCGGCGTCACGGGGTCGACCGCCAACGCGACGGTGACCGTCGCGGAGGCGCCTGCGGGTAACACCAACTCGACCACGGTGCTCACCCTGGGTGGCGCTGCCAAGGTCGGCGCGGCGCAGACGATCTCGGCGCAGGTCACTCCCGGCGACGCGGGTGGCACGGTCACGTTCAAGGACGGCGACATCGTCATCGGCACCGCGCTGGTGAACGCGGGCGGCCAGGCCGGCCTCTCGTGGACTCCCGCGAACGAGGGTCAGCGCGTCATCACCGCCGAGTATTCCGGTTCGGGCACCGTGAACGCGTCCGCCGACCAGGAATCCGTCGTGGTGACGGGCACCGGCGGTGGCACCCCCGGCGGCGCAGGCAGCCTTGGATCGATCTTCGGATCCTGATCGGGTTCCGCCGGGCTGTCCCCGGCGGAGCGAGCTGAACACCGGAAGTGGCCCCCGACGATTCGTCGTCGGGGGCCACACCCGTATGGAGCCCCGTCGGCGTCGACCTTCAAACCCCGAGCATCCTGTGCATCAGCTTGATCGTCCGGTCGGTGTAGGGCGGGTAGAAGAACCGGGGATCGGGTTTGAACGGCTTGAGCAGCACAGCCTTTCGGTGGCTGAGGGTCTCGAACCCCCACCTACCGTGGTATCGCCCCATCCCGCTGGCGCCGACGCCGCCGAACGGGAGCTGGGGCACCACCTCCTGGAGGGTGAGGTGATTGACCACCGCCCCGCCCGAGCTGACTTCGGACAGCACCCGACGGCGAGTCCGCGCCGACCTCGTGAAGACATAAGCGGCCAGGGGTTTCGGCCGCGCGTTGACGAATGCGGTCGCCTCGTCCAACGAGTCGACGGCAAGCACCGGCAGGATCGGGCCGAAGACCTCCTCGCGCATGACCGGATCCTCGGGGCTCGGGTCCACCAGCACGGTGGGCTCGACCGTCAGAGTGGCCCGATCGGTACCGCCGCCGAACGCGACTGTGGCCCCGGTGCTCGCGAGGTACCCGGCCAACCTGTCGAACTGGCGCTCGTTGACGATGCGAACGCCCCGCGTAGTTGCCGCAGACCGGAACTCGGTGAGACTGCGGACTATTCGATCGACCAGCTCGTCCCGGACGGCGCGCTCGACCAGCACGTAGTCGGCCGCGATGCAGGACTGGCCCGAGATGAACACCTTCGTCCAGGCGATCCGGCGGGCGGTGACGGCGAGGTTCGCGTCCCGCATGACGATCGCCGGGTTCCTGCCGCCGAGCTCGAGGGTCACCGGGGTCAGGTGCGGCGCGGCCCCGGCCAGGATCTTCCGGCCGATCTCGGTGCCGCCGGTGAAGAACACATGATCGAAGCCCTGGGCGAGCAGGGTCTGGGTGGTACGCCCGTCGCCCTCGACCACGGCGATGGCCTCGGCGTCGAGGTACTTCGGGAGCAGCCGGGCCAGCAGGCGAGACGTCGCCGGGGTCAGCTCCGACGGCTTGACGACAGCGCAGTTCCCCGCCGACACGGCACCGACCAACGGTCCGAGGGTTACCGTCAGCGGAACGTTCCAGGACCCGATGACGAGCACCACCCCCAGCGGCTCGTACTGCACCCATCCCAGCGCGGGCATCTGGTTCAGCGGCAGCGGCCGCGGCCGGGGGCGCATCCACCGGCGCACCCGTTTGCGTGCGTAGGCGGCCTCGCTCTTGGCGGTGAGGATGTCGGACATCCACGTCTCGAAGGCGTCGCGCCCGAGATCCTCGGCGAGGGCCTGTGCGATCTCGCCCTCACGCTCGTCCAGCAATCGCTCGATGCCGCGCAGTTGCTCGATCCGCCACGCCGCGGGCCTGGTGCGGCCCGAGGCGTAGGTCGCGCGCAGCGCCGCGACCACCTCGGGAATCGGGACCGGCGAATGGGTGACTTCGGGTGCTGCGTGCAGATCGCTCTTCATGGCTGCCTCGTCCTTGCGTGCGAAGAAGGCCGGACTCACCACATCGGTTGCGGGAGCGCGGGCGAAACGGCGGAGGCCGCGGTCGAGGCGGGTGCGGACTGCGCGGGAGCCGGTGGTCTCCACGCTGGTCAAGGGGTGCCCGCACGAGCCGTGGCGCGGTTCGTACGTATGCGATTTCGCGAATGTCCTCGCGACCCTTCCATCGGGGCGCGAGGCCCCGAATACATGTGATCAACACTCGTCGCGTGCGGCGTGAGCGTCAAGGCTCGCGATCGCGCATCGTGCCGGATTCAGCACTGGCCTCGAGTCGCCGAGCCGGGCACACTTGGTGATATGGATCACAGGATGACCGACAACGAATTGCGCAAGGCGATCAGGACGTTGCGGGATCGCGCGGACGAGGCTCGCCGCCATGGGGATCCGGAGGATGCCGACACCATCGAGAAGACGATCCGGGACTACCAGGACGAGATGTCCACCAGGCTGTGACGCCTGTGACGGGCGGGACGCGCGCGCCGTAGCTGCGCAGATGCGTTCCGTTCGAGCGCCCGTTCGCGGCCGCTCGGCGCCGTGCGCGACCGGGTCGCGATGACTTGCACAACCGTCCACTTTCTTATGCCAAAACGACGTCGGGCGCGGGACCGGCGTGGTCTACTTCTGCTCGATTCTGTGCACGCCGACGGCTCCGCTGCGGGTGAGTCGGATTCCGTGACGACACAACGTGACGACACAACAGGGCAACCCCAACACGTGTGGGCGCCCTCGTCTTTGGGAGGAAATGCATGTCGGGGAGGTCTGTGCGCCGCACCATTGCGATGGGAGGCGCTTTCGCGGTCACCGCGGGGTTCGCGGTGACGCTGGGAGCGGGTGGCGCGAGTGCCGCGCCCGCGACGATCACATGGGCGGACGGGGGTAAGAACTTCACCCGCACGATCAGCAACGTCGCACCGGCCGAGGGTGAGGTGGTCACGGTGTCCACCACGATCGCCGGGACCGACACCGTCAACTGGTTCGAGGATCACCGCAACACCTGCCTTACCTACAAGAAGGACTCGGCGAAGGTCGCCGGCCTCCCCGTGCCGCTGGCGAGCAACGGTGCGGGCCTGCTCCGGGTCGCGGGCAGCTGGGATGCGTCCACCTCGCCGACCTTCGAGTTCCAGTACGTGATCGGGGCCAACTGCGCCAGGGAGGTGGCTCTGAACACCGGCATCAAGTACGGCGCCGTCGCGTCCTCGGGGGAGAACCTCACCCTCGGTCCGGCGTACGTGGTGACCAAGAACGTCAGCACCACCGTGCTCGAGCCGGTCGGTCCGCTGAAGGCGGGCGTCGAGTCGACGCTGAAGTCCAAGGTGCTCGGCGGCCGCGCGGGCGACCTCGTGAAGTTCTTCTCGGGCACGAACGAGATCGGCTCAGGCGCGCTTGATGCCGCGGGGGCTGCCTCGTTCAAGTGGAAGCCTGCCGCCAACCAGGCCGGTCCGCACGATCTGACCGCGAAGTTCCTCGCGACGCCGTTCGCGACCGAGTCGGTGTCGGCCGTGCAGTCGGTCACCGTCGACCCGGGCGATCAGACGACGCAGACGACGCTCATCATGCCCGCCTCGTCCCCGATCAATGTCGACGTGATCATCGAGGCGCAGGTTTCCCCGTTCCCCGGTGCAGGCACGCTCACCTTCAAGAACGGCCTCACCGTGCTGGGGACCGCGCCGGTCGGTGCCGACGGCAAGGCCAGCGTGACCCAGAACTTCACGGTGCCCGGCAACAAGACGATCACCGCGGTGTTCTCCGGTGCCCCCGGGTTCGCCGGCTCCACCTCCGTCGCCCAGACCCTGAACATCACGGATCCGGGTGCGGCTGACGTCGCGACCACGACCACTCTGAATGTCCCGGCGGTCGCGCAGAAGGGTGTGTACGTGTTCCTGCGGGCCAACGTCGCCCCGAGGGCGAACGGCGGCACCGTCCAGTTCTTCAGCGGCGCGGAGCCGCTCGGCAACCCCGCTGGAGTGAAGGACGGGCAGGCCAGCGTGAGCTACCTGTTCACCACCAGCGGCGTGCGTGACGTCCGCGCGGTGTACTCGGGTGCGCCGGGATACCTCGGTTCGGAGGCGTCCACGACGGTCACCGTCCAGGACGAGCCGGTTCCCGGTGACGGTGGCGGCTCGCTCCCGGCCTTCGGCTCCTGATCGCTGACAGCTGACGGCGCCCCGCCCCGGATCTCCCTGGGCGGGGCGCCGTTGTCGTTAGACTCCGCGTGAGCGACCGGGACGACGTGAGGGAAGGCCATCGTGAAGGACCTGCGGGGGAAGAAATGCCTGATCACCGGGGCTGGTAGCGGGATCGGCCGGGCGACGGCCCTTGCCTCCGCGGCGGAGGGGGCCGAGCTGTTCCTCACCGACATCAACGCAGTCGGCCTGGCCGAGACGGTGGCCATGGCAGGAAGCGCGGTGACCGCCTCGAAGGCGCTGGACGTGTCCGACTACGACGCCGTCACCGTGTGGGCGACGGAGATCGACGATGCGCACGGCGCCATGGACGTGGTGATGAACGTCGCGGGAATCTCCGCCTGGGGCACCGTGGAGAACCTCGAACACCGGCACTGGAAGTCGATGGTCGACGTCAACCTGATGGGGCCCATCCACATCATCGAGAACTTCGTGCCGCCGATGGTGCGCGCCGGCCGCGGCGGGCACCTGGTCAACGTCTCCTCCGCTGCAGGCCTGCTCGCGTTGCCGTGGCACGCCGCCTACAGCGCAAGCAAGTTCGGCCTGCGCGGCGTTTCCGAGGTCCTGCGCTTCGATCTCAAGCGGCACGGCATCGGCGTCAGCCTCGTGGTGCCGGGGGGAGTGAAGACCCCGCTGGTCGGAACCGTACAGATCGCCGGGGTGGACCGGGATGATCCGCGGATTCGAAAGCTGGTGCACCGCTTCGAGAAGCGTGCGGTCTCGCCGGAGAGGGTCGCGGAGTGCATCGTCCGCGGCATCAAGAAGAACCGCTATCTGGTCTACACCTCGAACGACATCCGGTTCGGCTACTGGTGGGCGCGCAAGTTCGCCCCGCCGTACGAGTTCGTGATGCAGAAGGCCAACGACCAGTTCAGCAAGCTCCTGCCGCCGGTCTGAATCGAGTGCCCTCGAGGGTGGGTGGCGATGACCCTTGGGTGCCTATCTGGGGCAACGGTGGTGCCGGAGGCTGGGTGTAGCAGCCAAGCGGCTCGCCGAAACCCCAGGAGGCACCCATTACCCGCAACGTCACTTCCCGCAATGTCATCGCCGCACTCGCCGTGGCCGGGTTCTCGCTCGCCGGTATCGCCACCTTGTCGGCGTGCGGTGACAGCACAGTCGGCACGCCCGTACCGGGCCAGGGACAGAGTGCGCCGCTGCAGGTGGAGCGGGAGAACGCGGTGAATCGCGATGGGGAGCAGCCCGGCCCAGTCGATCCCGGTCCCCAGGACGGCGGTGCCGGGAATCCGGGTTCGTACAGCGCTGATCCGGGCCCCGTCGTCGCTCCGCAGGCCGCTCTGCCTGCCCCGGCTCCGGTCGCGCATCCCGTGCAGCAGCCGGTTGTCGAGCCGGTTGTCGTGCCGCCGGTGGTCGATCCGCCGCGCCCGCCCAAGGGCCCGTTCGAGGGTCCGGGCAAGGTCGGCGATTCCGATGTTCTCGATCCCGGTCAGGCCGAGCCCCCGGCCGACCCGAAGGGGCCCTTCGAGGGACCCGGCCACGTCGGCGATTCCGATGTTCTCGATCCGGGTCAGGCCGCGCCGCCTGCTGGCCCGAAGGAACCCCTCCCCGGTGGTCCCGGTGGCCCCGGCGCACCGGACGTCGGTCCCTGAGATCCGACGGTCCAGGTCGAGCGCTTCGACGCAGCTGGTGTGCCCCCGCTTTCGGCGAGGGCACACTCGCGTGTAGGTGCCCCGAGGGCAGCTATGCAGGCACTGTCGCCGTCGTCAGCATCCCGCTGTGCATCTCGTAGACGCCGTCGACCAGGTCGAGCTGGCTGAGATCGTGGGTGACCATCACGGTCGCCACGTTGCGTTCGTGGCTGAGGGTGGCCAGCAGCGCGACGATCTCGCGGCTGCGGTCCTCGTCCAGCGCCGAGGTCGGCTCGTCGACGAGCAACACCGACGGATCGTTCATCAGGCTGCGCGCGATCGCGACCCGCTGCCGTTGTCCGCCGGAGAGCTGGTGCGGTCGCCGGTCCAGCTGCTTCTCGAGCCCCAACGTGGACAGCAGGTCCCTGGCCCTGGCGCGCTGGCCGCGAACGCTGCCGCCGCCGAGATGGGTGATCATCAGCAGCTGCTCCGTTGCGGTCAGCGAGGCCATCAGGTTGGCCTGCTGGAAGACGAATCCGAGCTGCTGGCGGCGCACGGTCGTGCGGGCCGTCCGGTCCAGGCCGGTGACGTCGGTGCCGTCGATGGTGACGGTGCCCGAGTCGGGGGTGATCAGCAGGCCCGCGACGGCGAGCAGGCTGGATTTGCCCGAGCCGGACGGCCCGGTGATCGCGGCGAGTTGGCCGCGCTCGACCGTGAGGGACACGTCGTCGAGGGCGCGCAGCCGGGTGTCGCCGTCGGGGTAGGTGAGGACCGTGTTCTTCAGTGTGATGCTCATGGATACTCCTGGAGGCGTGGGGTTTACGTGTGCCTGCGGTGCGGTCGGCGGTTACCTGGCCGCGCCGAGCGCGGTCAGCGGGTCGACCTTGACGATGCGGGTCAGGGCCGCCGCGGCGCCGAGCATGCCCAGCGCGATCAGCGCGAAGAACGGGACGAGTGTGCCGGTCACCGTGAGGGTGAACGGGACCGCACTCGCGGCCACCGAGCCGAGCCCGATCGCGGCGAGGGTGCCGAGGCCCGCGCCGAGGGTGAGAACGATCAGCCCCTGACCGAGTGCATCGACGAGCAGGTACCGGGTGGAGGCGCCGACGGCCTTGAGGACCGCCAGGTCCTGGCCGCGCTGGATCGTCCAGATGGTGAAGAAGGCACCGACGACCAACGCGCTGATCGCCAGGAGCATGCCCTGCATCAGCAGCAGCGAGCCGCGCTCGGAGGAGTATGCGCCGATGGCGTTGAGGGCGCCCTTCTCGTCGGTGATGGCGGTACCGGTGAGGGATTCGGCGGCCGCCGCGTCGAAGTCGGAGGAGGTGCGCAGTGCGATGGTCGTGCCCTCGCTGTCACCCGCGGTCGGCAGCAGGCGCCAGTCGGCGAGGTCGAGCCACACCACCGACTGGTGGCTGTAGTACGAGTCGTCGACGAGCGTGCCGATGGTGAACGGGTGTCCTGCGATGTCGACGGTGGTGCCGACGGCCCAGCCGTTGTCGTCCGCGAGCTTCCTGTCGACCGCGATCTCGCCGGTGTGCAGCGGGACGGGCGCGGCGAAGGAGTCGCCCGCGACGCCGAAGCCGCTGGCGCTGACATCGCGACCGTCGGCGGTGATCCGGAGGGGTGCGATGCCGAGGATCGAGGCCTCGTCCACGCCGGGGGTGGAGGCGAGCTGTGCCCGCTGGGCCTCGGTGACCTGGGAGTCGGTGAATGCGACCTTCTGACCCTCGGCGGGCTCGCCGAACGCGAACCGGTCGGCGCCCACGTTCTGGATCGCCGCGATCGACTGGTTCCCGAGCCCGGCCGTGAGGCCGGAGAGCATCACGACCATCAGCGAGATGAGGAAGAGGACCGCGCTCATCAGAGCGAAGCGGCCCTTGGCGAATCGGAGGTCACGAATACTGAGGAACATGGCTTCCAGCCTCGCGAATGAGGGTCGGGTCCGGCATCGCGCAACGGATGGGTACCCGGATCAATCGAAAGTTGGACTTCCCGGATCGCGGCCGGTCAGAGCCCCGGGTGGTGTTAGCGTGGATGAAATGCTGTTGCCCGAATACCGCCACGCCCGCGGCACGACGCCGGTGCTGCGCATCATGCAGTTCGGCGCGCACGGGCTGTTCCTCGTCCTGCTGGCCGTCGGGACCGCCAGGGCGGCCGTCGATGAGCCGGATCCGCTGCCCGCATTCGTGCTCGCCGCGGCGGTGCTGGCCTGGTATCTGCTCGGAGTGTGGTTCGCCCGTCGCGCCGCCGAGACGACGGGCCGCGACTGGTACGGACCGCTGTGGCTGGGCGTCCTGGTGCTCGGCTGGCTCGGGCTGTCCGTGCTCGGTGCCGGCTTCGTGTGGGTCGCGTTCCCGCTGTTCTTCCTGTGCTTCCATCTGCTCTCGACCAGGGTGGCGCTGGCGGCGACGGTCGCGATCACCGCGGTGGTCATCGCCGCCACGCTCTTGCACGGCACCAGCAACACCGTCGCGTCCTTCCTCGGTCCGATCTTCGGTGCGACCGCCGCTGCGGGGATGGCGCTGATCTACCAGCAGTTGCTGCGCGACACCCAGCAGCGTCAGCGCCTGTTGGACGAGCTGACCCGATCCCACGACGAATTGCTCAGCGCGCAGGACGAATTGAACGCGTTGCAACGCGAGGCGGGCGCGGTGGCGGAGCGCGCACGGCTGGCGAGGGACATCCACGACACCCTGGCGCAGGGCTTCTCGTCCATCGTGCTGTTGGCTCGTGCGGGTCAGCGCGGCGATGACCCCAAGGCGGTCCTCGCGCAGATCGCGGAGACCGCCCAGGACAACCTCGCCGAGGCACGCCGGGTGGTCGGGGCGCTGACGCCGTCGGCGCTCGAGGACGCCTCGCTGGAGTCCGCGTTAGGCCGCCAGTTGACGCAGCTGGGCACGCACACCGGGATCGTCGGCCTGCTGCATGTCGAGGGGGATCCGCTGCCGCTGCCGATGGACTTCGATGTGGCGTTGTTGCGCGTGGCGCAGAGCGCGCTGGCCAACGTCCGGCTGCATTCGCAGGCCGAGAACGTCCGGGTGACGCTGAGCTACGACCAGGACGAGGTGCGTCTCGATGTCGTGGACGACGGGGTGGGGTTCGATCCCGCTTCCGTTGTCGATCCGGCCTCGTTCGGACTGCGCGCGATGCGCGACCGGCTCGAGACGCTGGGCGGCTCGCTGGTCGTCGAGTCGGCGCCGGGCGACGGAACTGCCCTGGCGGCAACGCTTCCCGTCTCGGGGGCACAGTCGTGACCGGCCCGCGGCTGCGGCTGTTGCTGGTCGACGATCATCCGGTGGTCCGGGCTGGGTTGCGGGCCCTGCTGTCCTCGCACGAGGGCCTGGACGTGGTGGCGGAGGCGGCCTCGGGCGAGCAGGCGCTCGAATTGGTCGAGACGACACGACCGGACGTGGTGCTGATGGACCTGCGACTCGGCGCGGGAATGGACGGCGCGCAGTCCACCGAGGCGATCATGGCCCGACCCGATCCGCCGCGGGTGGTGGTGCTCACCACCTATGACACCGACGCCGACATCCTGCGCGCGGTCGAGGCCGGTGCGGCCGGGTACCTGCTCAAGGACAGCGATCCGCAGGTGCTGCTGGACGCGGTGTGGGCCGCGTCCAGGGGCGAGACGGTACTCAATCCGGATGTGGCGCAACGGCTGTACCGGCGGATCCGTGAGCCCCGGGTCGACCTGAGCGCCCGCGAGACGGAGATCGTCCGGCTGGTGGCGGACGGGCTTTCGAACCGGGCCATCGCCAAGCAACTGTTCGTCACCGAGGCGACCGTGAAGTCGCATCTGGTGCATGTGTTCTCGAAGCTCGGCGTGGACAGCAGGACGGCCGCCGTTGCCGCGGCGCGCGAGCGCGGCCTGCTGCGCTGAGGCCGTGCGCCGAGCCCGGGTGATCAGCGGCGGAGTCGAACGTCCAGTACCCGGGCACCGGGGCCCGCGGTGGCGAGCCGGTCGTGCGGGTTGGCGAGCGCGCAGCTGTTCATGGACAGGCATCCGCAGCCGATGCAGCCGGTGAGGTTGTCCCGGAGTCGGGTCAGCTGCTCGATGCGCCGGTCCAGGTCGGCGTGCCAGCTCGTCGAGAGCCGTTCCCAGTCGGCCCGGGTCGGGGTCCGTCCCTCGGGCAGCGTGTCGAGCGCCTCCCGGATCTCCGCGAGCGGGATGCCTACCTGCTGGGAGATCCGGATGAAGGCCACCCGGCGCAGGATGTCGCGTGCATAGCGGCGCTGGTTCCCACTTGTCCGGCGGCTCTCTATGAGCCCCTCACGCTCATAGAAATGCAACGCGGACACCGCCACCCCGCTGCGCTCGGACAGCTGCCCCGGGGTGAGTTCCTTGGCCTTCCAGTCCGGCATCTCCACCGGCGCCTCCCCTCGTCGACCTCGACCTTAGTTGAGGGAATCGGGTCAGGCCCCTGATTCGAAGCCCTCGCGGCGCGGCCTGGCGCGCACTACCGTCTAGCCATGGAGCGCAGCGCAGTGGGAAACGAGGGGCCGTCCGTGTTGGGGGCCAACTCCGAGGTGGGCACCCTGCGCACCGTGCTCCTGCACCGCCCCGGTGACGAGCTCAAGCGGCTGACCCCGCGCAACAACGACCAACTGCTGTTCGACGGGTTGCCCTGGGTGGACCGGGCGCAGGAGGAGCACGACGCGTTCGCCGCGCTGCTGCGCTCGCGTGGGGTCGAGGTGCTGCTGTTGTCAGAGGTGCTCACCGAGACCCTGACCGTGAGCGGAGCGGCCCGCATGCAGGGCATCTCGGCGGCAGTCGACCCCCGCCGGCTCGGCCACCCGCTCGCCCAGGAACTCGCCGCGCACCTGCGGTCCGTCGAGCCCGCGGCCCTGGCCACCATCCTGACCGCGGGTATGACGTTCGACGAGCTCCCGCTCGGGCCCGGCGGCGCATCGCTGGTGCGGCGGATGCACCACGGCGGCGACTTCGTGATCGAGCCGCTGCCGAACCTGCTGTTCACCAGGGACTCCTCCTTCTGGATCGGGGACAGGGTCGCGATCACCGCGCTGGCCCTGCCTGCCCGGGTGCGCGAGGCCTCGCTGACCGACCTGATCTACGCGCACCACCCCCGCTTTCTCGGGGTGCGGCGGGCCTATGAGTCGCATACCGCGCCGGTCGAGGGCGGCGACGTGTTGCTGCTCGCGCCGGGTGTGGTGGCCGTGGGGGTGGGAGAGCGGACCACCCCGGCCGGGGCGGAGGCGTTGGCGCGCAGCGTTTTCGAGGACGGCCTCGCACACTCGGTGCTGGTGGTCCCGATCGCCCAGTCGCGAGCGTCGATGCACCTCGACACGGTGTGCACGATGGTCGACGTCGACGCCGTGGTGATGTATCCCGCCATTCAGGACAGTCTGTCCGCGTTCACCATTCACCGTGAGGACGTGGGGGTGAGCATTCGAGGCGCCGAACCGTTCCTGAAGGCCGCGGCCGACGCGATGGGCATCGGCAAGCTCCGGGTGATCGACACCGGGCTCGACAACGTCACTGCCGAACGCGAGCAGTGGGACGACGGCAACAACACTCTCGCACTGGAGCCGGGGGTGGTCGTCGCCTACGAGCGGAACGTCGTGACGAACTCGCGGCTGGAGGCATCGGGGATCGAGGTGCTGCGCATATCCGGGTCCGAGCTCGGCTCGGGCCGGGGCGGCCCGCGGTGCATGTCCTGCCCGGTGTCGCGCGATCTGCTCTGAACCGCCAAAGGTCCGATGCGGCAGGCGAAACCGTCGCCGCCGCACCCCTTCTGTGACCGCGTCACCAATGCGGGATTCGTCGTGTGATCACCCCGATTGTGGCTACCTTCTCGCTTGGACAATTGTCCAACTTGGACGAAGTGTGGAAGGAAGTTATGCGCAAGCTGGTTTCGATGTCGATCGCATCCGTGGCGGTTGCGGGAGGCGTTCTCGCGGGCGCGGGCGTCGCCTTTGCCGGCACCCCGGTGATCACCCACGACGGTGGGTTCCAGGTGGGTACCGCCGGGCTCGCGCCGGGCACCTACGAGTCGACGGGGCCGACAACGCTCGGCGCACCGTGCACCTGGACGCGGCTCTCGCTCACGAACGGGCAGCCGACGGTCATCGAGTACATGCAGACCAACGGCCCGTCGGCGGTCACGCTGCAGGCCACCGACAGCACCTTCGTCACCTACAACTGCGGCGTCTGGACGCCGGAGGAGGTCGCGGTGCCCGAGACCCCGGTCGTCACGGAGCCGGAGCCGGTGGAGAGGAGGAGGACGCGTCGGGCTCGCTCGATCTCGGCTCTATGGATCTGGGATCGGTCGATTTCGGTTCGGTGGGATCGTAGGAATCCAGAAGTGAACGCAGCACGGCCCCGTCGGCGTGAGCCGGCGGGGCCGTGTTCGGATCGGTGTGGCTACAGGATCGTGGCGACCCGCTCGGCCGGCCGGGCGAGCACGGTGCCCTTGGCCGTCACCACGATGGGCCGCTCGATGAGGATCGGGTTCTCCACCATGGCCTCGAGCAGTTCGTCCTCGCTCGCCTCGGCCAGGCCGAGTTCCTTGTAGACCGCTTCCTTCTTGCGGATCGCCTCGCTCGGCTTGAGCCCGGCGTCGTCGAGGAGCTTCCGCAGTCCGTCGCGCGAGGGCGGCGTCTCCAGGTACTTGACGATGGTCGGCTCGATGCCGGCCTCCTCGATCAGCTTCAGAACGGTGCGCGAGGTGCTGCAGCGCTGGTTGTGATAGATAGTCGCGTCGGCCATGACGTCATTGTCCCCGAACCGTTCACCGGCTTTCCAGTGACCGGCGCATCCGGGTGGAGTCGGCGGCGATGGTTCGGGTGGCCAGGTAGATGAACACGGCCGTGAGGACCAACATCAGCGGGATCAGGTACATGGCCGAGTTCAGCCCCTGGCCCGAATACTGTGCAAGCGTGCCGGTGCCGGCCGCGTCGAGGGCCCGCTGAGCGAACCAGTCGGAGATGGCGCCGACCACGACCGGGCCCGAGAATCCACCGAGCAGGTACATGGCCGCGAAGAACAGCGCGGTCGCGGTGGCGCGCAGTCGCGGGACCACCACGTCGTGGATCGCGGGGTAGACGCTGATGTAGAAGCCATAGGCGAGCAGCCAGCCGGCGGCGAAGAGCGCGGTGAAGGCCACGACGCTCCCGCCGTTCTGCATCAGCGCGAGGGCGGTCAGCGGCGCGGCCACCGCGCAGCTGACGACTCCGATGGTGAGCCGCGCGTTCGGTGAGGTGGTCGCCGCGCGGTCCGCCAGTCGCGCGCCCGCCAGCAGGCCGATCAGCCCGGTCAAGCCGACGATGATCCCGGTGACCGCGGCGGCGGGTGTCAGCTTCAGTTCGTACTGGCGCATCAGCAGCGGAACCACGAACGAGTTCACCGCGTACGCGGCGAAGTTGAAGGTCAAGCCCGCGAGGATCAGCCATCGCAGGGTCGGGATCGACAGCAGTCGGCGGATCGGCCGGGTGATCGCGGCGTCGTCCGTGAGCACGGCGCCCGCGGCGGTGTGCTCCGAGCCGCCGCGTTCGGGGTCGCGCATCCGGAACATGACAAGGGCGAGCAGCACACCGGGCACGGCCGCCACGAAGAACGGCGCCCGCCAGGAACCGAAGGCCTCCGTGATCTTGCCGACGGTGAAGTACGCCAGCATGAGTCCGACCGGGAGTCCGAGCATGAAGACGCCGAGCGCCCGTGAGCGTCGCTCCGCCGGATACATGTCGCCGATCATCGAATTCGCGGCCGGGGTGAAGCTGGCCTCGCCGACGCCGACACCGAGCCGGGCCAAGATGAAGAGCATGTAGTTGCCCGCGGCGCCGGTCGCCGCGGTCAGTCCGCTCCACAGCAGCAGCCCGGCGCCGATGATCTTCGGCCGGTTGCCGCGGTCTGCGAGTCGGCCGAGCGGCAGCCCCGCCACCGCGTACACCAACGTGAACGCCGACATGATGAGGCCGAGTTGCAAGTCGCTGAGCGAGAACTCGGCCTTGATGGGTTCGGCGACCACCGACGGGATCGCACGGTCGAAGAAGTTGACCAGATTCGCCAGGAACAGGGCGATCAGCGCCCCGCTGACGACCTTGGTCGTGGCGGCAGGCAGCGCCGATGGCGCAACCGTTGGTTCGTGCACGGACATGGGGCCTCGCTGGTTCGGTGAGGGTGGGGACGGAAAGTGCACTGCCGCAGGCGGTGCGGTGGGATGGGATGGGGCGCGGCGCTCAGCGCAGCTCGCCGGCGACGTGTGCGCCGATCGCCTGCATGCCGAGCACCGTCGGATGCAGCGGTACCGCGGGCTCCGACGGGACCAGACCCGCATAGTGGGCCTGGGTGGGTCCCGCGCAGATGTCGTGGCCGGAGGTGGCCTGCCTGATGTCGATGAATCGGATGTCGCGGCGGGCCGCCTCGGCCGCCATCGCCTCGTTCGCGTCCGCCATCACACTCTGCAGGTAGTCGGCGTCCTGCGGCCAGATCGGCTGCTGCGCAGGGCATCCGCCCGGTCGGAGGTAGGTTCCGTACCCGACCACCGCGATCTCGGCGTGGGGTGCGCGTTCGCGGATCTTGTCGAGCATCGCGCCCCAGGTCGGGGCCCAGTCGCGGATCAGGTCCCGCTGCTGGTTGCGCCCACCCGCGGTGAACTTGTCGCGGCAGGAGGTGCCGGTCGGTTGCGGCAGCGGGTTGGTGCAGCTGAGGGCAGTGCTGAAGAGGTTGAAGTCGTTCGCTCCGATGGTGACCGTGACGAGGTCGGTGTCGGGACCGAGCGCATCGAGCTGCGGGGGCACGGCACCGGCGAACGTGCCCTGCCGCGTGTCGGTGATGTGCGCCGTCCTGGCGGACGAGCAGGTGACGTCGGTGAGGGTGGCGCCGAGGGCCGCGGCGACCACCGCGGGGTAGTTGTCCCGCGACCGCAGGCATCCGGGTGCGCTCATGTCCTGGTCGGGGAGCAGCGGCCCGGCGGCGGCGGAGTCGCCGAGCGCGACGTAGTCGATTGCGCCGGGTTGCAGCGGCGCAGCGCCGGCGCTGCCCGCGGCCGCGGCCGCCAGCAGACACAGTGCGGCGGCGGCCGTGGCTCCCGACCGGGTGGCGCGACGGATCATGTTGGTCACCGAGACTCCTTCTCTCATAGCCCGCCCCCGTGTGATGCGCCCTTTGTGCATCTGAGAGTGGCGTGGATTACATATTGATCGGAAAACTGCTGGTCGCGGTTGTAGATTGCGATCAACTATTCGGAGGTTTTTGTGTCTGGAATCAAAAATGACCCGGACGGGCCCATCACGATCGGCGGTCGGTCGCTGGCGGACCAGCTGGCCCAGCGGACGCACGCGCTGGTCGCGGAGACGGTGCACGCGGTGCGGACCGATGTGCTCTTCTACCGGTCGCTACCCGAGGAAGCCATCCGCATCGACGTCACCGCCATCGTGCGCCGGAACCTGGAACTGTTCATCGCGATGCTGAGGACCGCGGGTGAGCCGACCCCGGGGGAGGTTGCGGAGCTGCGTGATTCCGCCGGCCGCCGTGCGGAGGAACTGGTACCGCTCGCCGAGGTGCTGCACGCGTACCACCTCGGGATCCAGCACTGGTGGGCGGCGATCGCGGAGCTGGCCACCGACGGGGACGGTCCGGCCCTGGCGCGGGCCGGGCGGCAGCTGCACACCTACCTGCTGGCCGCGACGTCCGCGGTGGTGGCCGGATACGGGTCGGACCATGCGACCGCGGGGGAGGACGACGCCGCCAGGCGCGCCCTGCTGATGGCGTTGTCCGCGGGAACCGACCCGGCCGGGACCGCGGATCGGGTCGGTCTGACGCTCGCCCGGCTCTACTGGATCGTCGCGATCCACGTCGATCCGCACCCCGACGAATCCGCGGCGGAGGTGGACACCGCGGTGGCCGAGCGCCGCAAGGTGCGGCGGCTGCAGCGCGAACTCGACAACGTCGGCAGGGACAAGGCGCTGTGCGCGGTGACCAGCAGCGGCGGGACGGCGCTGATCCCCATCGTCGATTCCGATCCCGCCGAGGACAACTGGGAGGACAGCACCCAGTTCGCGCAGCTGCGGCGCAATCTGCTCGATCTCGAACGGGCGATCGGCGCCGCGGTCGTCATCGCGGTCTCCGCCGCGGTGCCGTCCCGGGTACCCGGCGCGTTGCAGGAGGCTCGCGAGGTACTCGAGGTGGCGCGGTGTCACGGGCACCGCGGCGGGCTCTTCCGGCTGCGGGATGTCCCGGTCGAGTATCAGCTGACCAGGCCGAGCGCAGCGCACGCGGTGCTGGCGAATCTGTTGTCCCCGTTGGATGCCCACGAGCCGATCCTGCGCACCCTCGAAGCCTTCGTTGACGCCGGCTACGACCGGGCGGCCGCGGCCGTGGCCCTACACGTCCATCCGAACACGGTGCTCTACCGGCTTCGCAAGCTCTCGACGTTGACCGGGCTGGACGTGTCGTCGCCGCGGGATCTGGTCCGCGTCACCGCGGCGCTCGCGGCAAGGCGCACGGGCGCCGGGCGGACCTGAACGGCAGTCGTTGGCGCATTCGGCGGCGCGACGGGCCGCCGGTGCGTTTGTATGTCGGCATGGACCTGCAGACGATCTCCGACCGCATCGAGATACAGGATCTGTTCACCCGCTATGCGCACGCCGTGGACAGCAAGGACTGGGATCTCTATCGCACCGTGTTCACCCCGGACGCGCACATCGACTACTCCACCGCGGGAGGGCCGGTCGGTGACCTGGAGTTCGTCGTCGCGCAGCTCGCGACGATGCTCGACCTGTTCGCGCAGACGCAGCACTTCGTCTCGAACATCGACGTGGAACTCGACGGTGACCGGGCCCGGGTCCGGGCCATGTTCTTCAATCCGATGATCGTCAAGAAGGACAGGCAGTTCTTCTGCGGCGGCTGGTACAACCACGAGCTCGTTCGCACACCCGAGGGCTGGCGCAGTCGCAGCCTTGTCGAGGAGTCGGCGTGGTTCGACGGTGTGGCGGAGGCGTTCGCGGACTGACCGCGGCGTCGCGGGGTTAGCGTTGATCATGCGCATCGACATCGACCCACACTCGTCCACGGCGCCGTATGAGCAGCTGCGGCTGCAGATCCTCGATCGCGTCCGGCGCGGCGAGCTGATCGCGGGCACCAAGCTGCCGACCGTGCGGGCCCTCGCCGAGGAGCTGGGGCTGGCCGCGAACACCGTGGCCCGGGCGTATCGAGAGCTCGAACAGCTCGGGGCGATCGAGACGAGGGGGCGGCTGGGGTCCTTCGTGGCCGCGGTCGGAGACGCCTCGATGGCCGCCGCGCAGCGCGCCGCCACCGACTACGTCGCCACCGTCCGCGGACTCGGCCTCGGCGACGAGACCGCCGAGCGTTTGTTCAAGGCGGCGCTGCGGGGGGCCTGAACGGGTCCCGCGACCGGCGTAATGGTTGACGCTTCAACCATGGTGTGTCAGAGTTGGTGCCGTTCCCGTCCGTCGCGCCGCACACCGAAAAGGACTCCATCATGAAATCCGCCGCATTCCGTGACCTCGCCATCCTCATCGCCCGGGTCGGCATCGGCGTCATCTTCGTCGCCCACGGCTGGCAGAAGTTCTTCACCATGGGGATCGACAAGACGCAGATCGCGTTCGAGGGCATGGGCGCGCCCATGCCGGACCTCTCCGCGATCGTGGCCGCGACCATCGAACTGGTGGGTGGCTTCGCCCTCATCGCGGGGGTCGCCACGCCGATCGCCGGGATCCTGTTGTTCCTCAACATGGTCGGGGCGTTCGCCATCGTGCACTACGACAAGGGCATCTTCGTCGGCGAAGGCGGATACGAGCTGGTACTGGCGCTCGGCGTGGGATCGCTGCTGCTCGCCGCGACCGGCGCCGGACGGTTCAGCGTCGACGGGATTCTCGGCCGCAAATCGTCGGCACGGTCGAGGGCGTAGCGGGACGGAGCCGCTCGGGTAGGTCGTCGTTCCACGCCTGTCGCGCTTGCTTTTGCCGGAGCGGGCAAGCAACGTAGGAGCACATGGCGTCGAATTCCGATCTATCCGAGCAGGATTCCGACCGCACCGACGACGAGATCATCGGTCATGTCTTGACACGCACGAGCGGTGTCCGGACCGACCATGTGGTATTCGGGGTCACCGCCGCGATCGTCGCTGCGATCGTGGTCTGGGGCCTGGTCGGTCCGGACAGCCTCGATTCCGTCACCGGTACCGTGCTCGATTGGCTGGTCACCAACCTGGGCTGGCTGTTCATTCTCGCCGCCACCGGATTCGTGTTGTTCGCCCTGTGGCTGGCACTGAGCAAGTACGGCCGGATCCCGCTCGGGAAGGACGGCGAGAAGCCGGAGTTCAACACCGTCAGCTGGATCGCCATGATGTTCAGTGCGGGAATGGGCATCGGGCTCATGTACTTCGGTGTCGCCGAGCCGCTCGCACATTTCGTGAACCCGCCGCCGGGGACCGACGGGGGCGTCGGCACCGCGATGGCGACCACGATGTTCCACTGGAGCCTGCATCCGTGGTCCACCTACGCGGTGGTGGGGTTGGCGCTCGCCTACGGCACCTACCGGCGCGGTCGCAAGCAGCTCTTCAGCTCCGCGTTCGTCGCGCTGCTCGGGCGTCGCGCGGAGGGGCCGATCGGCAAGGTCATCGATATCCTGGCCATCTTCGCGACCATGTTCGGAACCGCCGCGTCCCTCGGGTTGGGCGCGCTGCAGATCGGCTCGGGCTTCGAGGTCGCGGGCTGGTTGGACGAGGCGGGCACGCTGCTGCTTGTCGCCATCGTCGCCGTGTTGACGCTGGTGTTCGTCGCGTCCGCGGTCTCGGGAGTAGCCAAGGGCATTCAGTGGTTGTCGAACATCAACATGGTGCTGGCGCTGGTGCTCGCGCTGTTCGTATTCGTGCTCGGGCCGACGGTGCTGATCCTCAATCTGATACCCACCGCCCTTGGCGCCTACGCCGCCGAGATCGCGGAGATGTCCGCCCGCACAGCGGCATCGAGCAATCCGGAGACCGCCGAGTGGCTGTCCTCGTGGACGATCTTCTACTGGGCCTGGTGGATCTCGTGGACCCCGTTCGTCGGCATGTTCCTGGCCCGCATCAGCCGCGGCCGCACCATCCGCGAGTTCGTGATCGGCGTGATCTTGGTCCCGAGTCTGGTCAGCCTGTTCTGGTTCTCGGTGTTCGGCGGCGCGGCCATCGGCGAGCAGCGCAGCGGCATCGACCTGGCGGGGCGCGGTAGCTCCGAATCCCAGCTCTTCGGCATGCTGGACAATCTGCCGCTGGCCGGCATCTCGACCGTCCTGGTGATGCTCCTGGTCTCGATCTTCTTCGTCTCCGGCGCGGACGCCGCGTCGATGGTGATGGGAACGCTCTCGCAGCGCGGCACCCTCGACCCCAGCCGCTGGGTCGTGATCTTCTGGGGTCTGGCCACCGGCGGGGTCGCGGCGTTGCTGCTGTGGACGGGCGGCGAGGACGCGCTGCACGGTCTGCAGACGATGACGATCATCGCGGCGGCGCCGTTCGTCCTGGTGATGATCGGCTTGTGTGTCTCGCTCTACCGGGACCTGTGTCACGACCCGATGATCCTGGAGGCGAAGCGGGAGCGGCGGCGGACGCCGCGCCCCCGACGCGGTCCGAGTAGGTCTGTCGGTAACGGTTCCTCGGCCTGATGGGACGGAAACCCGTGAGCAGCACGGGTTTCCGTCTCATCGGACTGCTCAGCGGCTCAAGCCGGCCCTGAGTTCATGCTTGCGGGCCTTGCCGGTCGCAGTCTTGGGCAATTCGTCGACGACGATCACTCGCTTGGGCACCTGGAAACCGGCGAGGTGTTGCTTGGCGTGGGCGATCACCTGGGCTTCGAGCTCGCCGGGTGCGACGGTGGCGTCAGTGGCGACGACCACCGCGCAGACCGCCTCGCCCCAGCGCTCGTCCGGCAGACCGACGACGGAGCACTCCTGGACCCCCGGCGCCGCCGAGACGACACGCTCGACATCCACGGACGAGACGTTCTCGCCGCCGCTCTTGATGATGTCCTTGAGTCGATCGGTGAACCAGACGACCCCGTCCTCGTCGAGATGGCCGACGTCGCCGCTGTGGAACCAGCCGTGCGCGAAGGCCGCCCGATTGGCGTCGGCGTTGTTCCAGTAGCCGCTGCTGACATGCGGTCCCCGGTAGACGATCTCGCCGGTCTCGCCCGCGGGCAGCAGCGCGCCGTCGTTGTCCATGATCTGCACCTCGACGGTCGGGACCGGCGGACCCCACGAGTTCGCCTTGGTGTGGCGGTGCTCCGGCCACTGCAGCACGGTCGCGGGGACCACCTCGGTCTGACCGGACCCGAGGATCACCGCCGCGTTCGGGAACGCCTCGTCGACCTGATCCAGGAGTGCGTCGGGCATGGGGGCCATCGCGTAGATGCACAGCTTGACCGAGGAGAGGTCCCGCGCCGCGGCGGCCTGCGTGCCCACCAGTGCGCGGTACATGATCGGCAGGAACATCACGTGGGTCGCCCGGTGCGCCTCGATGGCGTCGAGCACGGCGCCCGGGTCGAACGGTCCGGGCAGCACCACCGTGCCGCCGATCATCAGGGTCGGCAGGACCAGCGTGTTCAGGCCCGTGGTGTGGAACATCGGCAGCACGTTGACCAGGGTCGCGTGCTCGCCACCCCAGGATGCGCCCTGCATCAACGCGTTGGTCAGGCCCGCCACGAAGACCGCGGTGTGGCTGACCAGAACACCCTTGGGGCGGGACGTGGTGCCGGAGGTGTACAGGCACTGCACCACGTCGCGGTCCTCGACGAGCACCTCGAGCGGACCGGCGGCCGCACGTGACGCGAGATCCTCCCAGGATCGGGTCGCGAGCCCGCCCACCGCAGTGGCCGGTTCCGCGCCGACGAGGACAACGGACTTCACCCCGGTCAGCTCGGGCAGGATCTTCTCGAGGAGCGGGGCGAAGGCGGCATCGGCGACGACGGTGGTGGTGCCGGAGTCGTTCAGGATCCACGCGATGTCCTCGGGCGCGAGCACGACGTTCACCGGCATCGCCACCAGGCCCGCCTTGGCGCAGGCGAAGTAGGTCGCGACGAACTGCCACGAATTGCCCATCAGCATCGCGACCGGTTGCTGGTGGGACAGCCCCGACTCGAGGAGCGAGCGCCCGAAGGACTCCGCTGCGGCGTCGAGTTCGCGGTAGGTGACCGAGCGGCCGCGGTCCGCGATCGCGGTGCGGGAGCCGAACATTCGGGCCGACCGGGTGAGGGCGTCGCCCAGCGAGGTGCGGGTGGCCAGATTGACCTCGAGCGCGGTCAGACCGGACAGATCGGCTTGCATACGTGGCCTCCACTGGACGTCAAGGGACGCGCCACCCGAACGGCTGGGCGCCCACGAGGTTGGTGACTGGGGTCACATTCGGCCCCTTGGGAGGCGACTGTAGGCGCGAACGGAAAAACAATCAAGCATGCTTGATTGAATTCAGCGGGGGCGACCCGAAGTCCGGGTCAGCGCCAGCTCGGCAGCCACAGCTGCTGCTGCCAGGCCTCCGGCGTGATCGGGATCGCGGTGAGAACCGGCCAGAGCCAGATGAAGTTCGCGATCACCAGGCCGAGGTAGAGGCAGACCGCGAGCAGGCCGGTGCCGCGTCGTTCCGCGGAGGCACGGGCCCTGCCGATGATCTCGCCGAGCGCCAGCGCCAGTCCCATCACGAGGAACGGGGCAAGGGCGACGGCGTAGAAGAAGTACATCTGGCGGTCCATGGTGACGAACCACGGCAGCAGTCCGGCGCCGTAGCCGGTGAGCACGGCCGCGTAGCGCCAGTCCTTCGACACCACCGTGCGCCACAGCGCCCACGCGAGCATCGGCAGCGCCAGCCACCAGATAGCCGGGGTGCCGATCAGCATGACCGCCTTGACGCAGCTCGATGCGCCGCACCCGGAGATCTGCTCGCCGTCGGCGAAGTAGTACAGCATCGGGCGCAGCCCCATCGGCCACGACCACGGCTTCGACTCCCACGGGTGATGGTTGCCCGCGGAATTGGTGAGCCCGGAGTGGAATTCGAGCACGTTTCCGCTGTAGTACCAGAGCGAGCGCAGCGCGTCCGGGACGAACGCGAAGTTCCCGCCGAGGCCCACCTTGGTGCCGACGGCGTTCCGGTCGACGCCGGTCTCCGAGGCGAACCACGACCAGTAGCTCGCCAGGTACACCAGCAGCGGGATCACGACCAGCGCGTAGAGCGCCGGCCCCACGTCACGCAGCCCGGCGCCGATCCACGGTCTGCGGACGCCGTAGGCGCGCCGGGCGGCAACGTCGAACGCGACGCTCAGGAGACCGAAGAAGACGATGAAGTACACGCCCGACCACTTGGTGCCGCACGCCAGCCCGAGCAGCACGCCCGCGCCGAATCGCCACCAGCGCACGCCGAGTCGTGGCCCGTACGGGGAGTCGTGGATGCGGCCCTCGACCCACACCAGGGCCATTCGTTCGCGCACCTGGTCCCGGTCGACCACGAGACAGCCGAACGCCGCGACCACGAACACGGCCATGAAGATGTCCAGCATCCCGATCCGCGAGGACACGAACGTGACGCCGTCGGCGATGATCAGCAGCCCGGCGATCGCCCCGACGAGGGTGGAGCGGGCCATTCGGCGAACGATCCGCACCACGAGCAGCACCAGGATGGTGCCCGCGACCGCGGACGCGAACCGCCAGCCCCAGCCGTTGTAGCCGAAGATCGCCTCGCCGACGGCGATCAACTGCTTGCCGATCGGCGGGTGCACCACGAGGCCATAGCCGGGGTTGTCCTCGAGCCAGCCGCCGGTGAGCACCTGCCAGCCCTGGGGCGCATAGTGCTTCTCGTCGAACACCGGGGTGCCCGCGTCGGTGGGGTAGCCGAGCATGACGAAGCGGGTGATCGCCGCCAGCGTGGTGAGGAAGATGGTGACCGCCCAGCCGCGCATCCGGTCGGTGGGGCCGGGATCGAGGGCAGGCGCCGTCGGCGCCGGGCTGACGATGAAGGTGTCGACTGCGGGCGTCGCGCGCTCGTCGGTCAACTGGGTCACGTGCTCGATCGTAGGCTGTGGGACATGAACGGTCGTCTTGTCCTAGCCGCGACACCGATGGGTGAGGTCCGTGACGCCTCCGAACGCCTCAAGGAGGCCCTCGCCACCGCGGACGTCGTCGCGGCGGAGGACACCCGCCGCACCAAGCATCTGGCGTCCGCGCTCGGGGTGGTGATCACCGGCAAGGTGGTCAGTTTCTACGACCAGGTGGAGACGACCCGGCTGCCGGCGTTGGTCGCCGATGTCTCCGAGGGCAAGACGGTGTTGCTGGTGACCGACGCGGGGATGCCGTCGGTCAGCGACCCCGGCTACCGGTTGGTGGCGGCGTGTGTCGAGAAGGACCTGCCGGTGACCTGCCTGCCGGGCCCGTCGGCCGTGACGACCGCGCTGGCGCTGTCCGGACTGCCGGTCGAGCGCTTCTGCTTCGACGGGTTCCCGCCGCGCAAGCAGGGTCAGCGCCGAACCTGGTTGGAGTCGCTTCGCACCGAGCAGCGGGCGTGCGTGTTCTTCGAGGCGCCGCACCGGCTGGCCGCGTGCCTCGCCGACGCGGTCGAGGTGCTCGGCGGGGACCGCCGCGCTGCGGTGTGCCGGGAGCTGACCAAGACCTACGAAGAGGTGCGCCGCGGCACCCTGGCCGAGCTGGCGGAGTGGGCGATCGAGGGGGCACGCGGGGAGATCACCGTCGTGCTGGAGGCCGCGCGACTGGTCGCCGCGGAGCCCGAGGATCTGGTCGGGGAGGTGGAGCGGCTCGTGGAGTCCGGGGCGCGGCTCAAGGACGCATGCGCGATGGTCGCGACCGCCGGGGTGTCCAAGCGTGAAGTCTACGAGGCGGTGCTGGCGGCCCGTCAGGACTGAGTGGGTCCGGCATCGCCGAAGCGTCAGTTCGGCGGTGCGCCCATCAACATGATGAGGCCGACCGCGGCGGCGAGGATGAGTGCTGCGGCGAGAGTCGGTGGAACCGTGGACGCGATCTTGGCGGCGATTCTGCTCATGGTCACTCCGTCGTGTGTGGTCGGCCACGTGCACACCGGCGGGAACAACCCCCCCTCGGGCTGAACAGTTCCCGCCGGTGTGGCGCGGTGATGCAGGGCCCCCCGTGCGTCGAGATCAACTCTTGTCGGTGGCTGGGACCCAACCAAACCCCGCGGCCCGGTATCCGGGTATCGTCCCAGTTCGCAGTGGGTGAGGAACTTTTCCGCAGCGGAATTTCCATGGCAGGAACTGGGGTGATCGACGATGTCCGGTGGCGATTCGGCTGATGCGGTGGACGGTGCCTCGGGGAGCGACCCGGATGCACAGGCGTGGAGCCCGCGGAGTGACCCGGATGCACAGGAGCGGAGCCCGCGGAGCGACCCGGACGCACAGGAGCGGAGCCCGCGGAGCGACCCGGACGCACAAGCGCGCCTGCACTTCGCAGATCAGTTACGCCTGCTGTTCGCGACGGCGGGCGGGCCCGCTCTGAAGAAGGTCGTCTCCGAGGCGTCTGCGGTCGGCCGAACCATCGGCACGGACCGGCAGATCTCGGTCCAGCGACTGAGCGACTGGCGTTCGGGCAAGCGGGTCCCCGCGACGTTCGACTCCGTCCGCCCGGTTCTGGTGGTCCTCATCCGAGCGGCCCAGGCGCTACACGGCACCCAGCCGCCGGTGGCCGGCCTGTACTCGATGAAGCAATGGCTGGCGTGGTGGACGAGTGCCCGCGACGCGAACGCCACGCGCGGCCGTGGCGAGCCGGCCGATCAGCTGGTGGCCGTCCCGGTGACCGGCGTTCGTCCGTATCGGGGGCTCGAGCCGTACCGGGCCGAGGACGCGCGGCTGTTCTTCGGGCGCGGCGCCAGCCTGCCCGGTCTGGTCGAGACGGTCACCTCCGCGCAGGGGCACGGACTGGTGATCGTGACCGGTGCCTCGGGAGTGGGGAAGTCCTCGTTGGTCCAGGCCGGTCTCGTCGCGGAACTGGCGGGCCCGGGATCCGACGCCGGTGGCAGGCCGGTCGTGCTCACGCCGGGACCGCGTCCGTTGCAGTCGCTGGGCGAGGCGCTCCCGGAGCTGCGGGAGGCGGCCTCGGATCCTCGGCCGGAGATCGTGCGCCGCGCGGTCCGCGCGGTCGCCGCCCGGCTGGAGCCGAACCCGCTGTTGATCGTCGTGGACCAGATCGAGGAGCTGTTCACCCAATGTGACGATCCCGAGGAGCGCGACCGCTTCCTCACCCTCCTCGATCTAGCGGCCACGACGGTCGGTGCCGAGGAGACGCCCGATGCCGCGCCCGTCGTCGTCGCGACGATGCGCTCGGACTTCTACGAGCAGGCGCTGTCCCAGCCGGTGCTCGCCCGCGCGTTCGAACGTCACAGCAAGGTCCTCGCGCCGCTGACGCGGGAGGACATGGTGGAGGTGATCACCCAGCCCGCCCGGATGATCGGTCTCAAACTCGAGGCGGGGCTGGTCGACCTCATCCTGCACGATCTCGGGGTGCTCACCTCGGACGAAGGCGCGGGCACCGTCCTGCCGCTGCTCTCACATCTGCTCGACACGATGTGGGAGCGCAGACGCGGAGGAGTGCTCACCGTGGCGAGCTACCGCGCCACCGGCGGCGTGCGTGGGTCGGTCGCAGCGACGGCCGAGCGCACCTGGGCGGCGTTGGACGAGCGGGGCCAGGTGCTGGCCCGAGCGATGCTGGTGCACCTGGTGTACGTCACGGACACCGGCACCGACGTGAAGATCCGTCGTTCGCTGCCGCAGTTGCTGGCCTTCGCAGGCGAGGACACGGCCACCGGCAGGCAGGTGGTGGACCAGTTCATCGCGGCCCGGGTCCTCGTCGCGGACACCGAGAGCGTGGAGCTCATCCACGACGCGGTGATCGATGCCTGGCCGCGGCTGAAACAGTGGATCCAGGAGGATCGCCGATATACCGCGCTGCGCCAGCAGATCGAGGCGGACGCCGCGAACTGGGAACAGGCGGACCACAACAGCAGCCTGCTCTATCAGCGCGGCCGCCTCGACATGGTCGCCGAGCACGATGCGTCGAGGGTCGCCGTCGAGGGGCTGGGCGCGACGAAGGTGGCCGCCTCCCTGACCCCGACGGCCTCGGAGTTCCTCGCCACCTCGACCGGGCACGTGCGCCGGGACACCTGGATCCAGCGGGCCGTGATGGCGGCGCTGGTGGTGTCCACGGTGATCGCGTTGGTCGCGGTGTCGATGGCATGGACGGCGAAGCAGCGCGCCGAATCGGAACGCTCGGCCGCTCAGTTCCGCCAGCTGATCGCGCTGACGGATTCGCTGCGGGACTCCGACCCGACGACCTCCGCGCGGCTGGCCATCGAGGCCTGGCAGATGAAGCCGGGCAACGATGCCGCGTACTCACGCCTGATCGCGACCGAATCGACCCCGGTGGGCCGCGTCCTGACCGGCCATCAGGGCCCGGTCTACGGGGTGGCGGTCTCGCGCGACGGCTCGACGATCGCCTCGGCCAGCGACGACCGCACAGTTCGACTGTGGGACCTCACCGACCGCACCGACCCACGACCGATCGGCGCCCCTCTCGGCGGGGCCGAGAAGTACATGGCGTCGGTGTCCTTCAGCCCGGACGGCAGGATCCTGGCCGCGGGCAGCGGCGATGGCCTCGTGTTCATCTGGGACATCACCGACAGGTCCGCGCCGCGTCCGCTGCTCGAGGGGACCAAGGTGGGGACCCGGGCGGTCCACAACCTCCGGTTCAGCCCGGAGGGCCGGATCCTGGCCGTGCCGAACGACGACGGCACCGTGACGATGTTCGACACCTCGGATCCGTTCTCCGGTCACTTCGGGTCAACGGTGCTGCTCGCCCATCAGGGCGCGGTCCGGACGGTGTCGTTCCGCGGGGACTCGGCGGTGCTGGCGACCGCGAGCGATGACCGGAGCATCCGGCTGTGGGACATCGCCGGGGTGGGCGCGGGCGTCGCGCCGGTCCCGCTGCCGTCGGTGCTGACCGGTTTCGGCGACGTGGTGCACTCGGTGGCGTTCGCGCCCGACGGGCGGACCCTCGCCGCCAGCAGCGATGACGGGTTCCTCCGGGTGTTCGACACCACCGACGTGCGGGCGGTCGGCGAGATCGGGGCCCCGATCCAGGCCCACACCGGTGGGGTGTGGACGATCGCCTTCGCGCCGGACGGCGCGACGCTTGCGAGCGCATCGTGGGACGGCACGGTGAAGACCTGGTCCCTCGACCCCGCCTCGCGGACCCTGCGCGAGCTGCGTCCGGCGTTGACCGGCAACGGCGGCGGAGTCCCCGCGCTCGCCCTGGTGCCCGACGGTTCCGCCATCGTGACCGGGGGACAGGACTCGACGGTGCGGGTGTGGACCCTGCCGACGACCGCGATTCACGTCTCGGGGTCGGGGCTCACCCAGCCCGCGCCGAGCCGCGACGGATCGTTGGTGGTGACCGGTGGATACGACTCGGTGATCCGGTTGTGGCGGGTCGACGGTGACCGACGGTTGTCCCTGGCGAGTGCGCTCGCCCTGCCGCGCCCGCTCGGCGGAGCCCATGTGGTGGCGCTGGCTCCCGACGGCGGGACGATGGCGACCGCACCGACCTCCGGCGGTCAGGTGCAGCTCTGGGACGTGCACGACCCGGCCCACCCGCGTGCTCTCGGTGGACCGATCCTGACGCAGACGAGATTCACCTGGGAGTTGGCCTTCAGTCCGGACGGGTCGACCCTCGCCATCGGTGCGGATGACGTCAGCGTCCGGCTGTGGAACCTGGCGGATCCGGAAAGGCCGGTGCCGTGGGGTGAACCGCTCGCCGGTCCGACCAATCTCGTTCGCACGGTGGCCTTCAGCCCGGACGGGCGCAACCTGGTGGCGGCAGACGCGGACGGCGGGATGCACGCCTGGGACGTGCGGGACGCGGCGAGCCCGCGCGAGGTCGCGGTTCCGGACGGCGGTCAGGCGGACGGGATCAACTCGATCTCGTTCAGCCCGGACGGGACGATGCTGGCGACCGGGGGCGACGAGCAGTCGATCGTGCTGTGGGACCGGGCAGCCGACGGTTCTCTCGCCATGAGGGGTTCGCCGCTGCGCGGACACACCGGCACCGTGTACTCGGTGTCGTTCGACCCCGACGGCCGCCACGTGATCAGCGGCAGCGACGACGGCACGGTGCGGCTGTGGGACGTCGCCGACGCGGGGTCGATGCGCAATGTCGGCGGGCCGCTCACCACCGCCGGTACCGGTCGATGGCAGGTGGCCTTCCTGCCCGGCAGTCACGCCGCCCTCTCCGGGGACGGTGAGGGCGTGCTGCGGATCTGGGAGCTAGACGCGCCGTCGATCATCCGCCGAATCTGCTCGTCGACGGCGCCGCTGTCGGCGGACCGCGCGGCGGACTTCGAGCTGTCCGGTTCGGGCGAGCAGGCCTGCGCGCAGGCGTGAGGACGACTATCCGAGCGACATGATGCTCGAGGCCTTGTCGAGGCATTCCTGCCATTCGGCATCCGGGTCGGAGTCGATGGTGATGCCGCCGCCGACGCCGAGCACCGTGTTCCCGCCCGGGTCGAATTCGACGGTGCGGATCGCCACGTTCAGTTCGGTGCCTGCGAGCGGGGACGCGAACCCGACTGCGCCGCAGTACACCCCGCGATGGTTCGGCTCCCATTGGGAGAGGAGTTGGCGGGCGCGGTGTTTCGGGCAGCCGGTGACCGAGGCGGGTGGGAAGGAGGCCTCCAATAGGGCCGCGGTGGTGGTGCCGGGCGCGGCGGTCGCGGCGACGGTGGAGACCAGATGCCAGACCCCAGGGGCGGGGTAGACACCGAGCAGATCGGTGACCGTGACCGATCCGGGCACCGCGACCCGGCCGAGGTCGTTGCGCACCAGGTCGACGATCATCACGTTCTCCGCGACGTCCTTGATGGAGGCACGCAGGCGGTCCGGATCGTCGGCGATCGGCAGCGTGCCCTTGATCGGGCTCGAGCGGAGCGAGTCCCCGTGGCGGGAGAGGAACAGTTCGGGGGAGAGCGATGCCACCGCACCCCACTCGCCCTGCACGAAGGCGGCGCGGGCGGGACGGGTCGCGGCCACGGCGTCGGCGAAGAAATGCAGCGGATCGCCGTCCGCGCGGCCGCGGAACTGGGTGCACACGCAGGCCTGGTACACCTCACCCTGCCGGATGGCCTCGAGGCACTGCAGCACACCGTTACGGTGCGCCTCCCGGTCGGGGGCGGTCCACTCGATCCACCAGGGCTGCGCCGGGGCGGCGGCCGCGGTGACCGCGTCCGACCACGCCGCCGGGCAGGGGTCGTCGGTCAGGCTTTCGTACCACCAGCAGCCGTCGGCGTCCTGCCGCAACACCGAGTCCGTCCAGCCGCCGGCCGCGGCGGGGAGCGCGGCGGTGGCCCCGCTTGCCGGGGTGTCCGGGTAGGCGAGATAGCCGATCCAGCCGCCGCCGATCACCGGGCCGCCGTCCGCGCGCGGTCCCGTGTCGCCGACGGTTTCCCGGTCCGAGAGGTCGAAGGTGCTCGCCTGGCCGGCGGGGAGGGTGTGCACGGTCGGGGCCAGTACCGCCCGGGATCCGAACCAGTCACCGATCAGCGCCGCGGGAGCGGGTGCGCCGCGGTCGACGGCCAGGCTCGCGAGAGCGCGCAACACGTCGGTCGGGTCGCCGCCGTCACCAATCCGCTCGATCCGCACCCGACAAGCGTGACACGGCCCCACCCGCACACCCGAATCGTGCGGGTCGACAGACCTTCGTCGCGGTCGAAATGGTGCGGGAGGGGCGAACCTCAGCCGGCGGTCGAGGGTCTCCTCAGGCTGAGACGCCGCCGTCGATCACCAGATCGGCGCCGACCACGGCGCCGGCCTCGGTCGACGCGAGGTACAGGGCTGCGGCCGCGACCTCGCCGGTGGCGGTCATCCGTCCGAGTGGAGACTGCTGCCGGATGCGAACTTCGCGCTCAGCCTCCGTCTCGCCCGGTCGTAGCGACATCGTCGTATCGGAGGCGCCCGGGCTGACCGCGTTGATCCGGATGCCGTCCCCGATGTGGTCGAGTGCGGCGGCCCGGGTGAGGGCGGAGACGGCGGCCTTGGACACGATGTACCCGGCGACACCCGGGATTCGGTGGTGTGCACCGAGATTGGAGGCGATGTTGACGATCGCGCCGCCTCCGCTCGTGCGCATGTGCCTGATCTCGGCCTGCATGGCGAGCAGGACACCGGTGACGTTGACGTCGAGAAGATTCCGAAAGTCTTCCTCGGGCAGGTCGGCGACAGGCTGTCCGCCGCGGAAGATACCCGCGTTGTTGACGGCGACGTCGAGGCCGCCGAAGCGGTCGACGCTGCCCCGCACCAGGGCGTCCATCGAATCGGATCGGGTGACGTCGGCAGTGATTGCGGCGGCGGTGCCGCCCTGCTCACAGATCAACGCGACGGTGTCCGCGAGGGGTGCGGCGGTGCGGCCCGCGGCGACCACGGCCGCGCCCTCCCCTGCGAAGGCGAGGGCGATGGCGCGACCGAGGCCGGAACCGGCTCCGGTCACGAGGACGGTCTTACCGGCGAAACGTGCGGTCATGGTTGGAGCTCCTCTGGGTTGACAGCTGGTTGACTACTGGGTGGTCGGGCAGTGGGCGCGGAGGTGTGGGAGGGCGGCCAGGGTGAACGCCGCTGCGGTGGCGGCAAGCGACGAGGCGTCGCTGCCGAGGGTGAGCAGGCAGCAGCCCCGCAGACCGGCGAAGGTCAGCAAGTATCCGGCGCTGAGCAAGATCAGGTCGGCCAGGACGGTGCCTAGGAGGGGGAAGGCGGGCGCGGTGGCCTTTGCCCGCGCCTGGGCCGGTGCCAATTTGCGGCTTCGTAGCTGTCATGATTCCCGGTATTTTTGAACTGATCGTTCCATTATGTGGACATGCGAAGGGGCAGGCTTCTGCTCGGATGATCGGTCAGTCCAGCAGGGTCAGTGCCTGCTCGGCCGCGGTGTGTACCCGCACGGGATCGCTCGAGGCCTTACCGACCACCCGCATGCCTTGCATCAGCACGAGCAGCATGCGGGCCAGTCCGCGCGGATCGCGATTGGCGGGCAGTTCACCCTGGGCCTGGGCCCGGACGAGGGCGGAGTAGAGCAGGGTCTCGATATGCTCCCAGCTCACCTCGACCCGACGGGCAGCGTCGGTGTCGTGTGGGCCCAGTTCGGCTGCCGTGTTGGTGATGAAACAGCCGTTCAGGCGCTGGTTGGAGGAGGCCTCGTCGGCGAAGCGACGCACCACCGCGCGGACGGCGGGCAGGGCTGGGCCAGGCTGTGAGAGTTCGCTGAACAGTCGCGGGTCGCGGGTTTCTCCATACCGGTCCATCGCCTTCAGGTAGAGGTCGTGCTTGTTCCCGAAGGTGGCGTAGAGGCTTGCTCGGCCGACGCCGAGGTGCTCGACGAGGTCGGTCATGGACGTGGCCTCGTAGCCGTGACGCCAGAACAACTCCAGTGCCGACTGGAGTGCGACATCTGGGTCGAACGCTTTTGTCCTCGCCATGGCTGGGACGGTACCCTTTATTGGAATGATTGGTCAAGTATGGACGGTGGTGGTGTCAGCGGGTGTCGCCGCCGGTCGAGGCGGCTGGGCTTGCTGGAGGGCAGTCGCGCATCCCAATCAGGTTGGGGTAGTGGAGAAAACCGCTTCCGCGACGGGTGCGTGGGGCCGTCGTGAAGCGGGAACCTTGCGGTCATTCCTGCGGCTCACCCCGCGATCACCTGTCCGTCCTTGCTCATCGGCCTGGTCGCCTGGATGAGCAGCGAGGTGAACAGCATCTCGACCTGTTCGAGATCGACAGGGGCGCCGACCATTGTGGCGGTGGAAATTCGCGAATTATACAGGGTCCGAACATGATTGGAATGGCCGATCGAGGTGAGCAGCAAGTCCTTCTGCTTGGCGTACGGGTTGTCGAGATGGACTCGCCTGCTGTGCACGGTGACGCTGAGGTCTGGCTCCCCACCCGCGCACCCGAATCGAGCCGTCACCGGGCCGTCAGTGCGGGCCGCGACGCCAGCGGTACGCCCCGCGAGTCGCCTGCTTCGTCATCCAGCGCACCGTCGTGAGGCAGACCTGCTCCTTCACGAGTGCTCCCACGCGGCCGGTGATCGCAGGCCAGGCGGGGGAGTCGTCCGCGTGGGTCGGTTGGAAGGCTCCGCGCCGCCGGCCGAGACTGATGCACTGGCCAACGAATCCGAGCGAGAGCTGCGTCGGTTCGGCGCCGCCGAGACGGGCGAGGACGGTGTCGGCGGCGTGCGCGCCCATCGGGAGGGCCGCCTGGCAGCTCATCCGGAGGTGGCCGAGTTCGTCCGCGGGTCCGGCGACCGCGTCACCGGCTCCTACGACCGACGGGGCGCTCCGGCTGGTCAACGTCGCGTCGACCAGCAGTCGGCCGTCGACATCGACCTCGAGTCCACTCCTGCGCGCCAGGTCGGGCACCGCGAAGGCGGTCGCGAGCACCGTGCAGTCGCTCCGCAGGATCCGCCCGTCCGCGAGAGTGACCTTGCCCTCGGCGATTTCGGCCACCCGGTCCCCGTCGATCGCCTCGACGCCGAGCGTGGTCAGCGTATCGAGGATCTTGCGTCGCGTCCGTGGCGGCAGGGCGTGCGCCACAGGGGAGTCGGACACCAGGGACACGGCGATCTCGGGATCGTTTTCGGCGAACTCGGCCGCCGCCTCGATACCGGTCAGTCCGCCCCCGATCACGGTGACGGCGAGCGGTCGCGGAAGAGCCCGCAATCGGAGCCGGAGCAGGTGGGCCTGTTCGAACTCGGACAGGGAGAAGGCGTGTTCGGAAGCCCCCGGGATGTGGTCGCGTCGGTCGGTGCTGCCGACCGCGTAGATCAGGTGGTCGTAGGCCAGGAGCTCGCCATCGCTCAATACGATCGAGCCGTCCCGCGCGTCGATCCGCTCGACGGTCCCCACGCGCAGCTCCACCCCGGGGTGGAGTATCTGCTCGAATGAGATTGTGGCGTCGGAGCTTCCGGTGACGAGCTGATGAAGCCGGATGCGTTCGACGAACACCGGCCGGGGATTGACGACGATCACCTGCGTGTCCTCGCTCCGTGATTTCAGCCGGTTCGCCGCCATCACCCCGGCGTATCCCGCTCCCACGACCACGACACTTGCGCTCATCGGCGCACCCCCTTCGACAGTTTCAGTTCGGCCGCCACGGAGGTGGCCGCGCGTAGCGCGCTGTTGATCGCGATCTCCCCGCGCATCCCGGGGGCAGCGACCATGTCCCCGACGAGGTACACCCCCGAGCCCCGGTCGATCGCGGGGCGGTCGCGCCAGGTCTGGCCGGGCAGGTCGATGGCGCCGGTCCTGCCCTTCGCCGTGGCGGTCCGCTGCCAGGTGACCCGGTCCCGCCAGCCAGGAACCGTGAGGTCGGTGAACCTGTGTAGACGGGTGCGCGCCCGGTCGATCGACTCGCCCGCGCGCACCGGCATGTCGATCTGGAACAGGGACTCGCCCGGCGGCGCGACGGAGCGGTCCTGCATCGAGTAGCAGTCGTGGAAGCCGCCCTCATCGAGGTCGGCGGCGGTGAACAGGTCGCGCCGTCCCTCGTGGACGGCGAGGTCGAGCATCACGCAGTGCCCGCTCTGCCAGCTCAGCGCCGAGTCCCCGAGGAGGGTTCGCGCGGAGGACAGTTCGGTCGCGACGATCGTCGGTGTGGCGGGGATCGTGTCCACTCGGGAGCCCAGCTCGATCCGGACCCCGAGGTCGCGTGCGCGGACCGCCATCCGGTCGGTGACCGCCTGCCAGCCGCCTGCCACGTAGCGCACGCCGGGCACCCTCGGCCCGTAGATCCGTTGAAACAGATCCCACACGAACGCGGCCGAGAGCCTCCCGGTGTCCGCGTCGTAGGTGGCGACGCCGACGGAGTTCGCCATCGCGGTCGCGGCGTCGTGCCCGAAACGCTGTGCGGCCCATGAATGGAAGTCCGTGTCGATGGGTGCGGTGGCCCAGGGCGTGAGCTGGGCGCGCAGCATTCCCCTCGGCTGCCGCCTGCGAAATCTGCCGCGCGACCGGAACCCGAGCAGCCCGATGCTGCGGATCGGGGGCAGGCACAGGCCATCGACGAATCCGCGTCGCTTGAGCCACTGCCAGTGCGGGCCGTCCGCGTAGAACACGTGCGCGCCCTCGTGGGCGATGTACGGGCCGGCCGTGGCGCGGGCTCGGCCGCCGAGCGTGCCGTGTGCCTCGTGCAGGGTGACCCGGGCGCCCGCCTCCGCGCAGGCGATCGCAGCGGTGAGTCCGGCCAGGCCGCCGCCGATCACAGAAACCGAATCTGTCATGCCTGTGACGGTAAGGAGCGGGTGATGATTACTCCAATGCATTGTTTGGGTCGTCTCGATGCACTAGACGTATAGATATGACCCTGACGCAGCTCGCCTGTTTCCTCGCCGTCGCGCGCACCGGGCATTTCACCAAGGCGGCCCGCGAGGTGCACTTGGCCCAACCGTCGCTGAGCAGACAGATCCTCGCGCTGGAGAAGAGCCTGGGCGCCAGCCTGTTTCACCGCGCGCGGGGAAACATCGCGCTGACCGCGGCGGGCGAGGCGTTGTTGCCGTTGGCGACCAGGATGCTCGCGGACGAGGAGCTCGCGTACCGCGAAATCGCCGAGCTGACCGGGTTGCGGCGCGGCCGGGTGCGCTTGGGTGCGCCGCCGAGCCTGTGCGTCAGCCTCGTCGCAGATCTTCTCGAGCGCTATCTCGCGGCGTACCCGGGGATCACGTTGAACGTGAACGAGAGTGGATCGCGCGGGCTGGTCGACGCGTTGACCGGCGGACTGGTCGACATGGCGTTGATCGTCTCGAACGAGGACCGCGGCGAGGCGGCCCTCGAGGTCACGCCGCTGCTGCGGGAGGACCTCGTCGTGGTGTCCTCGGCCGCCGCCGATCCGCTCACCGCGCGAGGTGCGCTGACGCTCGACGAACTCGCGAGCTCCCCCCTGGTGATGTTCCACCGTGGGTACGACCTGCGCGCGGCCACCGACGCCGCGTTTCAGCGGGCCGGATTGACGCCGCGGGTCGCGGTGGAGGGCGCGGAGATGGAGGGGGTGCTGCGGTTCGTCGAGCGCGGTCTCGGTGTGGCCGTGGTGCCGTCGCTGGTGGCGGCCCACCGGCCCGGCCTGCGTCCGGCGCGGCTGAAAGCGCCCGAGCTCAGCCGCACCATTTCCCTGGCCCGCCGGGCCGATGTGCAACCGACCCACGCCGCGCGCGCGATGCAGGACATGCTGATTGCGGTGGTCGACGACATGGTCGCGGAAGGGGCGCATGGGCTCACGCGCCTCTGATCCGCTTCACCCCGCGATCGCCTGCCCGCCCGCCGACAGCGTCGCCGCGTCGGCCGCCGACCGTCCGGCCAGCACGCCCCGCGGATCGACCGCGGAATGCTGCCATGTCTTCGTGGGACCGAACAGGCGGTCCACCTCGGCCTTCACCGCCGCCGCACGGCCGGCGAGGAGGGGTAGCAGGTCCCCGAACCGGACCTCGGCGTCGACAACCACCCGCGCTGTCGCGGCCTTGTCCGCCTCGGTCAGTCGTTGACCGATCCGGATGGCGAAACCGAACAGGAAGGCCTTGCGGAACGATGTGGACCGCGAACCGTCCTCGCCCGCTTTGCTCATTGCCCTCGTTGCCTGGATGAGCAACGAGGTGAACAGCATCTCGACCTGTTCGAGATCGACGGCAGCGCCGACCATCGTGGCGGTGGCCATTCGCGAGTTGTAGAGGGTACGAACATGATTGGCATGGCCGATCATGGTGAGCAGCAGGGCCTTCTGCTTGACGTAAGGGTTGTCGAGGTGGACCCGCCTGCTGAGCACGGTGACGCCGACGCCGACGCCGGGCTCACCGGACTCGAGCAGCGCGGAGTTGATCGCATATCGGGTCATCAGCTCCTGGGCCTTGGCAGTGAGGGTCTCTGCCTCTTCTGTGAACTCGGTGCTCTCGGCCTTCGCGAGCAGTCCGCGAATCTTGTTCAACACCTTCAGATCTGCCGGGCTAGAGGGCTGAGTCGTCGTTTCGTTGCGCTGCCGTGGCCAGGCGGAGGGCGGTGGGCACAGTGCCGTCCAGGGGCCCAGGTGCTGCCACAAGAACCCGAGCGATCGGGTGTGCGCCTGGTCCACCGCCGCGATCTCCTGCGCTTCGGGATGCGTGTCCGCGATCGCCTGTAGCTGGTCCAGCCATTGCCGGGGAGCCCTCGACCATGCGCGGCTTCGTCGCGATTCTTCCAGGACCAGCGCCGCCGCGGTGGGGGTCACCGTGGCGTCGATTGCGCGTCTGGTGACGTGCATGACATCGGCGGGCTGCCAGCCACGCTCGTACGCCTGGGCGAGCGCGTCGACTGCGGACATCTGTCGAATGTGTGTTCGATTATCGCTCATGGCGACAGTCTGCACCGGGGGTCCGACACGTATTCCCGGTGCAGGTGGGGGGCGGGTTCGGCGCTACTTGCGTCTGATGGCGCGCTCACCCTTGGCCAGCGATGCGTTGTCCGCCGCGGCCCGCCCGGCATGCCAGCCCCTGGCGTCCACCGACCGGGCCCTCGCCTTGGTGGTGCCGGGGAACAGCCGGGTGAACTCCGCGTCGACCGCCGCGGAGGTGGTGGCGAGGACCGGCAGCAGATCGCCCAACGGGATGGACTCCTCGGCGGCCGCCGCCTCGGTCGCCGTGGCGTCGGCATCGTGCAGTCGCTGTCCGATCCGGCTGGCGAACCCGGCGAGGAAGGCCTTCCGGAACCCCGTGGTGCGCGCACCGCTGCGGCCCTCCGCGGCGCCGGACTGCAAGGCGCGGGCCGACTGGACGAGCAGCGAGGTGAACAGCAGGTCGACCTGCTGTAGATCGACCGGTGTCCCGACCGCGGTGGCGATGTCGAGGTCGCCGAACAGGACGGTACGAACCCGGTTCGCGTCGCCGATCGCGGTCAGCAGGTGCACCTTCTCCTTCAGGTACGGGTTCTCGAAATGGAACCGGCGGCTGTGCACAACGGTTCCGCCCGCGTGGGCGCGTGAACGCAGCAGGGCGGCGGTGATCGCGTACCGCGTCATGAGTTCCTGTGCCTTCGCGGTGAAGGCCTCCGCCTCTTCCGCGAACTCGGTGCGCTCCGCCTTGGCGAGCAGCCCCCGGATCCGGCCAAGCACCTTGGGATCCGCGGTGGTCGCGGGTTCCGCGGCTACCGCCTCGGGTTCCGCCGCGCCTTCGGGCGGCCACTGCGACGGCGGGGGCAGGAGGAACATCCAGTCCGACAGCCGGTTCCACTCCGCGGCCAGCTCGGACAGCTGGTATCCCAGGAAGCCAGACCGTCCGGCCGTCAGGGCGCCGGCGAGGTGCCCGCCACGTGGACCGGTGACCGGCGTCCGGTCGGCCAGGCGAGCCTGGTCCGGGTACACCTCGCCGACTGTGTGCAGCTGATCGGACCACTCCGTTGGCGCCCGATCCGCCGCACCGCTCAGCCGCGCCTCGTACAGCAGCACGGCCGCGGCGAGTCCGGGCGGCGACTCGGCTGCCCTGCGGGTCAGGTGCAGCAGGTCCGCGGGTTGCCAACCTCGCTCGTAGGCGCCCGAGAGCGCGTCGAGGAGCGCCGCTGCCTCGGCCGACGGCCGGCCGTCGTCGGGCACGCCCTCGTTCGTCATATCAGGCGGTTTCGGGCTCCACGTACCGGGGGAACACCGGCGACGGTGCAGGCAGCGGGTTGCCCGCCACGATCCGCACGCCGAGGCTCGCGAAGTCGCGGCCGTCCTCGTCCTGCCCGAGCAGGTCCAGGATCTTCGCCCCGGAGTCCGGCATCACCGGCTGGACCAGGATCCCGACGATGCGCACCACCTCGAGGGTCACGTAGAGCACCGTCGCCATCCGGGCCGGGTCGGTCTTGCGGAGCACCCACGGCTCCTGCTGCGAGAAGTATCGGTTGGTCTCGCCGAGCACGTGCCAGATCGCCTCGAGCGCCTGGTGCAGCGCCTGCTTGTCGAAGTCGGCGCGCACCGCCTCGAGGAGGGCGTCGGCCTTGGCCAGCAGCGCGCTGTCGTCCTCGGTGAGATCGCCGGGGGTGGGGACCTGGGCGTCGCAGTTCTTGGCGACCATCGTCAGCGAGCGCTGCGCGAGGTTGCCCAGCTCGTTCGCCAGGTCGGCGTTCATCCGGGTGACGATGGACTCGTGGCTGTAGCTGCCGTCCTGGCCGAACGAGATCTCCCGCAGCAGGAAGAAGCGCAATGCATCGAGGCCGTACTGCTCGACCATCTGGAGCGGGTCGACGACATTGCCGACCGACTTCGACATCTTCTCGCCCTTGTTGTAGAGGAAGCCGTGCACGAAGACGCGCTTCGGCAACTCCAGGCCCGCGGACATCAGGAACGCCGGCCAGTACACCGCGTGGAAGCGGCTGATGTCCTTGCCGATGATGTGCAGATCCGCAGGCCAGAACTTGGTGAACGCCTCCGACTCGACGTCGGGGTAGCCGAGGCCGGTGAGGTAGTTGGTGAGGGCGTCGACCCACACGTACATGACGTGCTCGGGGTTGCCCGGCACCGGAACGCCCCAGTCGAAGGTGGTGCGCGAGATCGACAGGTCCTTGAGGCCGCCCTTGACGAAGCTGACGATCTCGTTGCGCCGGGTGTCGGGCGCGATGAACTCGGGCTGCGACTCGTACAGCGCGAGGAGCTTGTCCTGGTACGCGGAGAGCCGGAAGAGGTAGTTGGACTCCTCCGTCCACACCACGGGGGTGCCCGTCAGCGTCGAGATGCGTGAGCCGTCGTCGAGCAGGGTGGTCTCGGCCTCGGTGTGGAACGCCTCGTCGCGCACCGAGTACCAGCCCGCGTAGGTGTCGAGGTAGATGTCGCCGGCCTCGACCATGCGCTCCCAGATCGCCTGGCACGCGACCTGATGATCCTCATCGGTGGTCCGGATGAACCTGTCGTAGGAGATGCCAAGGGTCTTGTCCATCGCCTGGAAGACGTCGGAGTTCCTTGTCGCGAGCTCTTGGACGCTGATGTCCTCTTTGGCCGCGGTCTGCTGCATCTTCTGGCCGTGCTCGTCCGTGCCGGTCATGAAGAACACGTCGAACCCGTCGAGACGCTTGAAACGCGCGATGGCGTCCGAGGCGATGTACTCGTACGCGTGGCCGACGTGCGGGGCGCCGTTCGGGTACGCGATCGCCGTGGTCATGTAGAACGGCGGTCGGGTGGCTTCGGGGCGGCTGGGTGCGGGTGACACAGTCATGGTGCGCCTACTCTATCTGCGTGCCAAGAGACCGTCCGGCCCCGGACCTGCCAGAGCCGCTCGAGCCCCTGATCGACTCACACACCCACCTCGACGCGTGCGGCGCCACCGACGCCGCGTCGGTGGCCGAGATCGTCGACCGCGCGGAGCGGGTCGGCGTCGGTCGCGTCGTCACGGTGGCCGACGATCTGGCCGCCGCACGGTTCGCGGTGGACGCCGCGAACTGGGACCCGCGGGTGTACGCGGCGACCGCCATCCATCCGACCAGGGCGAACGTGCTCGACGACACGACCAAGGCCGAGATCGAGCGCCTCGCGGGCGATCCGCGAACCGTCGCGGTGGGGGAGACCGGGCTCGACTACTACTGGCCGGGCAAGCTCGAGGGCTGCGCCACCGTCGAGGAGCAGGTCGAGGGATTCCGCTGGCACATCGACCTCGCCAAGCGGCTGCGCAAGCCGCTGATGATCCACAACAGGGAGGCGGACCACGATCTGCTGGCGGTGCTGATCGACGAGGGCGCGCCGGAGACGGTCATCTTCCACTGCTTCTCCTCCGACGCGAACATGGCGCTGGCTTGCGTGGAGGCGGGCTACGTGCTCAGCTTCTCCGGCACCGTCAGCTTCCGGAACGCGCGCGAGCTGCACGAGGCCGCGAAGCTGGTGCCCGACGATCAGCTGATCGTCGAGACCGACGCGCCGTTCCTCACTCCGCACCCGTTCCGGGGCGCACCGAACGAGCCGTACTGCCTGCCGTACACGGTCCGGGCGCTGGCCAACACGCGCGGCCAGGACCCGATCGAGCTGGCGCGGGCCTCGACCGCGACCGCCCGCCGCGTGTACCGGATCTAGCCCCCGCCGAGAGTGCAGTGGGGGTACCTCCCTGCACGAGGTGCTTGGGGGATGGTCGCATCGACCGAGAGCGAGCGACGGCAACTGCTCACTCGGCGAGTAAATTGGGCCGCACGGGTAGGCGACGAATGCACGGGTTCACGAATGCGACTCCCGTCGACCGCGGCGTCGACATCATCGACGTGTACATCGCGGCGTGGGAGATCGAGTGCTGCGCCCCACCGCCCGAGGTGGGCCGCGAGGCGACGTGGGTGCTCGCCTACACCGCAGACGACACCGAGCCGGAGGTCATCCGCCGACCCGTCCGCTGGGATCGGATCAGCCGCAAGCTCAGCGCCGGGGGCGTCAGCGCCTACTGGCGAGACGCTCCTGACGACCTGTCCGACCATCCCGCCGGGCTACGCGGGCGGCTGTGGGGGACGGTGCACGGCGCGGACGTCCCGGATGGATTCGACAGCACCACCGGCTCGGTTCTGGGCGTGTACCTGCTCGACGAGCTGTACCGCGAGAACGAAATCGGCGCGTGGTGCCCAATCCAGGGGACCGCGGTGCGGACCTCGGTATCGAAGAGCCCCGGGTGGTTCGGCGGCAGCGGGACCTTCGTGTCCGGCATGGACTGCCGCAAGCAGACCGGGGTGGTGATGGAGCTGGCGGTCCGGGGCTGACGCCGAGTGTGCAGTTGTCGGGGCATCGCCCGAGAGCAATGGACGATAGCTGCACACTCGGCGAGCGGCGCGTGCTCGGCCTACAGGACCTTCTTGAGGAAGTCCTGGGTGCGCGGTTGCTGCGGGTTCCCGAACAGCTCCGCGGGGGTGCCCTCCTCGACGACGAACCCGTCGGCCATGAAGATCACCCGGTCGGCCACCTCGCGGGCGAAGCCCATCTCGTGGGTCACCACGACCATCGTCATGCCCTGATCGGCGAGGTCGCGCAGCACCTGCAGCACCTCGCCGACCATCTCCGGGTCGAGCGCGCTGGTGGCCTCGTCGAACAGCATGATGTCCGGGTTCATGGCCAGCGCCCTTGCGATCGCCACGCGCTGCTTCTGCCCACCGGACAGGTTGGCGGGCTTGGCGTTCGCCTTCTCGCCGAGACCCACCTGCTCGAGCAGTCTCTGCCCGGTCGCCCTCGCCTCCTCCTTGGTGGCGCGCTTGGTCTGCACCGGCGCCAGCATCACGTTCTCCAGCGCGGTCATGTGCGGGAAGAGGTTGAAGTGCTGGAACACCATGCCGATGTGCTGGCGCACCTTGTCGATGTCGACCTTCTTGTCGGTCAGGTCGTAGCCATCGACGATCACGGTGCCGTCGGTGATGTCCTCGAGCTTGTTCAGGCAGCGCAGGAAGGTGCTCTTGCCGGACCCGGAGGGACCGATCACGCAGACCACTTCGCCGTTCGCGATGTCCACGTCGATGCCCTTGAGCACCTCGTTGTCCCCGTACGCCTTCTTGAGGCCGGAGACCTGAATCTTGGTGGTGGGCGACGCAACCGGCGCCGCTGACGACTCGGTCATGCGTTGATCCTCTTTTCGAGCCGGTCGGACAGTTTGGTCAGCGCCATGATGATGACGAAGTAGAAGATGCCGACGATCAGCCACATGTTGAAGGACTCGAAGTTCCTCGCGATGATGATCTTGCCGGTCTGGGTGAGCTCGGCGATGCCGATCACCGACAGGATCGAGGTGTCCTTGAGCGTGATGACCGCCTGGTTGACGAACGACGGCATCATGGTGCGCACCGCCTGCGGCAGCACCACCTTGCGCATCGAGGCCATGTAGTTCATGCCGAGGCTGCGGGAGGCCTCCATCTGGCCCTTGTCGACGGACTGGATGCCGCCGCGGATGATCTCGGTGATGTAGGCGCCCGCGTTCAGGCTCAATGTGATCACGCCCGCGGTGAACGCCGGCATCTGGAAGCCGAGCGCGGCCGGGATGCCGAAGTAGATGAAGAACGCCTGCACCAGCAGCGGGGTGCCGCGGAAGATGTCCACATAGGTGACGCCGATGGCGCGCAGGACCTTGCGGTGCGAGACCCGCAGGAACCCGAATATCAGGCCGAGCACCAGCGCGATCGCGAGCGAGACCACGGTCAGCACGATGGTCATCCACAGGCCCTTGAGCAGCTGCGGGTAGGTGTCCTTGAGGAGCGAGAAGAAGTTGTTCCCGCCCTGGGCCTCCTGCGCACCCTCACCGAGGTAGGTGTCGAGGATCTTGTCGTACTGCCCGCTGGCGCGCAGGTTCGCGAGCCCGGCGTTGAACTTCTGGATCAGCTCGGCGTTCTGGCCCTTGGAGACCGCGAACCCGTAGGAGTTGCCCGCCTCCTTCTCGCCGACCGCCTTGAGGCCGTTGCCCTGCGCGATGCCGTACAGCAGCACCGGGTAGTCGTCGAAGACCGCGACCGAGTTACCGGTCTTGACGTCGTCGTACATGCTGGCGGAGTCGTCAAAGGTGACGGTGGTGAAGCCGTACTTGTCCTTGATGGACTCGGCGAACATCGCGCCCTCGGTGCCGGTCTTGATCGCGACCCGCTTGCCCCTGAGGTCCTCGTAGGACTCGATGTCGTCGTTCGACTTCGCGACCGCCATCTGGACGCCGGAGTCGAAGTACGGATCGGAGAAGTCGAAGACCAGCTTGCGCTCGTCGGTGATCGACATTCCGGCGATGACCCCGTCGACCTGACGCGACTGCAGCGCCTGGACGGCGGCGTTGAAGCCGAGCGGCTTGACCTGGTACCGGAATCCCTGGTCCTCGGAGATGGCCTTGAGCAGGTCCATGTCGATGCCGACGAAGTCGCCCTGCTCGTTCTGGAACTCGAACGGAGCGAAGGTCACGTCGGTGGCGATGACGTAGGTCTTGTCGGGGTCGGATTGCGCGTTGGCGGTCCCGACTCCGAGGACGAGGGCGAGCAGGGCGAGGAGGCCGATCACGACGGGTAGTCGGTCGAGTCTTCGGCGCGATTGTGTACGCATCCGCGTGAGCATTCCTGGTCACGATTCCATGAGCAAACGACTCGGCGCTGTGTACCGTTCTGAGACCTTTATTTGCGCTGGTCAGGGACTCGCGGTTGCCAGGAGTCCGCCTGCTCGTTACCGTACTGTGATCGAACCGCGTCGGGAATACCCCCGATGACCGTCGGCCCTCAGGACTCCTCGTGTCACCTTTTGCTCGGATCAACAACGCCAACTCCCCGCTCCTGCGCGTGGTCGTCGGGGCCCTGCTCCTCACCCTGATCGCGGGTGGACTGCTCGCGGTGTTCCGCCACAAGACGGTCACCGTGGACGTCGACGGGGAGACGATCGCGTTGAGCACGATGAGCACCGAGGTGGTCGACGTCCTCGCCGACGCCGGCTACTCGGTCGGTGACAAGGATGTGGTGGCGCCCGCCGCCGATTCCGCCGTCGCCGACGGCTCGACGGTGGTGCTGCGTCGCGCCCGCGAGCTCGCGCTCACCGTCGACGGCGAGCCGCGCACCATCTGGACCACCGCGCTGACGGTGGACGAGGCACTGCAGCAGCAGCGGCTCGAGGCGGACGTGCACGTCTCCGCCTCCCGCTCGCAGCGACTCCCGCTCGACGGCGCCGCCCTCGACGTGGTGAGCCCCAAGCTGGTCAGCCTGGTCGACGGCGCCGCCGCCGCGGCCGAGGTCCGGTTGGCCGCGCCGACGGTGGGCGAACTGCTGGCCGCCAAGGGCGTGCCGCTCGAGCCGACCGACACCGTGGCGCCCGCGGCCGACGCCAAGATCACGGACGGCATGCAGATCGCGGTCACCCGCACGCGCACCGAGAACGTGACCGAGACGCTGCCGCTCCTGCCGCCGGAGCAGCGCATCGAGGACCCGACGATGAACATGAGTAAGACCATCGTGGAGAACCCCGGCGCCCCCGGCGTGCACGACGTCACCTTTGCGGTCACCAAGGTCAACGGCGCCGAGACCGGCCGCCAGCAGCTCGATGCCGTCGTCACCACCCCCGCTCAGCCGAAGGTGGTCCGGGTCGGCGCCAAGCCGGGCACCGAGGTTCCGCCGGTGAGCAACGGCGCCACCTGGGACGCGCTCGCGCAGTGCGAGGCGACCGGAAACTGGGCGATCAACACCGGTAACGGCTTCTATGGCGGCGTGCAGTTCGACCAGAACACCTGGGAGCGGCAGGGCGGACTGCGGTACGCGCCGCGCGCCGACCTGGCCACCCGCGAGGAGCAGATCGCCATCGCGAGCAGGACGCAGGCGACCCAGGGCTGGGGCGCGTGGCCGGCCTGCACGTCCCGCCTCGGCATGCGCTGAGTGTCGGATTTCGCGGCAGCTCGGCAGAGGCGATAGGTTCATCTCGTGACAAACCCCGAGGTGAACCCCCTGTGACCAGCCCCGAGGTGAACCCCGCCGAGGGGAACCCGCGTGGCAAGGCCGCTCTGCTCGGCCCCGTCGAGGTGCGTGCGCTCGCCGCCGAGCTTGGCGTGCGACCCACCAAGCAGCTCGGCCAGAACTTCGTGCACGACGCCAACACGGTGCGCCGGATCGTGACCACGGCCGGTGTCGGCCGCGAGGACATCGTGCTCGAGGTCGGCCCCGGGCTCGGCTCGCTGACGCTGGCCCTGCTCGACGCGGTCGACTCGGTCATCGCCGTCGAGATCGACCCTGTGCTCGCCGCCAGGCTCCCGGACACCGCGTCGAAACGGGCTCCCGAGCTGGCGGACCGGCTGACGGTCGTGGGCGCCGACGCCATGAAGGTGATGCCCGCAGACCTGCCCGCCGCGCCGACCGCGCTGGTCGCGAACCTGCCCTACAACGTCGCCGTGCCGGTGTTGCTGCACCTGTTCTCCGAGTTTCCCAGCCTGCGCACCGCCCTGGTGATGGTGCAGGCGGAGGTCGCGGACCGGCTCGCCGCGGTGCCCGGCAACAAGATCTACGGGGTGCCCAGCGTCAAGGCCCGGTTCTTCGGTGACGTCCGGCGCGCGGGTGCCGTCGGCCGTCAGGTCTTCTGGCCGGTTCCGAAGGTGGAGTCCGGGCTGGTGCGGGTGGACCGCTACGCCGAGCCGCCGTGGCCGATCGACGAGGAGCATCGGCAGCGGGTGTGGGCCGTGGTCAATGCGGCCTTCGCGCAGCGGCGCAAGACACTGCGTGCCGCGCTCGCGACCTGGGCGGGTTCGCCCGTCGAGGCCGAGCGCCGACTGGTGGCGGCGGGGATCGACCCGTCCGCGCGCGGCGAGACGCTCGACGCGGCTGCCTATGTGCGGCTGGCGGGGGTCGGGCCGTCCGACTCGATCGGCTGACACGGCACTTACGTCTTAGCTCCATTGGGAGCATGTTGCGTTTAACGAATCACCAAGGGCAGCAACAGTATGCGGATTTCTACGCCGGACTGTCTTGTTGACTGTACGTTGACGCGAAGCGTGCTCGGCGCCAGTGCGGTTCTACGCCGCCGATGCGTGACCTAATCTTTGCTACTGATTGGAGTCTGTCCATGCCTCGTCCCATGATGCGTCGACTCGCGGCCACCGTTGTCGCCTCGGCAGTGCTGGCCGGTGGCCTCGCCGCCGGAGCGGGCGCTGCCTCCGCCGTCCCGGCCAATTCCCTCCCCGGCGGATCCCTCGCCGACGTCACCGGATCCTCTGACCTTGAGATTCCGAGCCCCTTCGGCGAGATTCTCAACGCGGTCGGTCGTTTCGTGGCGATGGACATTCTCGGGAGTTCTGAGCCCGGACCCAAGCCGGGCATGTAGGCGCTGACGCGCCTGTGCGCGTGTTGCACCCCAACTGAGGTGCAACACGCGCACAAGCGGCGTAGCCGCTGCTACTTGAACCGGCGCAGCCGCAGGCTGTTGCTCACCACGAAGACGCTGGAGAACGCCATCGCGGCACCGGCGAGCATCGGGTTGAGCAGGCCGGCCGCGGCGAGCGGGATCGCCGCCGCGTTGTAGGCGAACGCCCAGAACAGGTTGCCGCGGATGGTGCCGAGTGTCCTGCGGGACAACCGGATCGCGTCGGCGGCCGAGCGCAGGTCGCCGCGGACCAGGGTGATGTCGCTGGCCTCGATCGCCGCGTCGGTGCCGGTGCCCATCGCCAGACCCAGGTCCGCCTGGGCCAGGGCGGCGGCATCGTTGACGCCGTCGCCCACCATCGCGACCACCTTCCCGCGGGCCTGCAGCTCCTTGACCGCGTCGACCTTGTCCGCGGGCATGACCTCCGCCAGCACCGTGTCGATGCCGACCTGATCGGCCACGCTCCTGGCGGCCGCCGCGTTGTCGCCGGTCAGCAGCACCGGTTCGAGGCCGAGTCGCTTGAACTGCGCGATCGCTTCGGCGCTGGTGTCCTTCACCGCGTCGGCGACCACCAGCACGGCCCGCGCCGCGCCGTCCCAGCCGACCGCGATGGCGGTCTTGCCCGCGTTCTCGGCGGCCGCCTTCGCCTCGCTCAACGCCACCGGCAGGTGCAGCGACCAGTCCTCGAGCAGGGACGTCCGGCCCGCGACCACGGCGTGCCCGTCGACGATGCCCTGGACCCCACGGCCCTCGACGTTCTCGAACCCCTCCACCGACGGCAGGGGACCGGTCGTGTCGGCCGCGGCGGCGGTCGCGATCGCCTTGGCGATCGGGTGCTCGGAGGCGTGCTCCAGGGCGCCTGCCAGGCGCAGCGCCTCGGCGCGGTCGGTGCCCTCGGCCACGATCACGTCCTGCAGCGTCATCTTGCCGGTGGTTACCGTGCCGGTCTTGTCCAGCACGATGGTGTCCACCTTGCGGGTGGACTCGAGCACCTCGGGTCCCTTGATCAGGATGCCCATCTGGGCGCCGCGCCCGGTGCCGACGAGCAGGGCCGTCGGGGTGGCGAGCCCGAGCGCGCAAGGGCAGGCGATGATGAGCACCGCGACCGCGGCCGTGAACGCGACCGACAGCGGGTTGCCCGTTCCGATCCAGTAGCCCAGCGCGGCAACGGCAATCGCGATGGCGATCGGCACGAAGACCCCGGCGATGGTGTCGGCCAGGCGCTGCACCTGGGCCTTCCCGTTCTGCGCGTCCTCCACCAGGGCGGCCATCTGGGCCAGCTGGGTGTCGGCGCCGACCCTGGTCGCCCGGACGACGAGCCTGCCGCCTGCGTTGACGGTCGCACCGACCACCGCATCGCCCTCGGCCACCTCGATCGGGACGGATTCACCGGTCAGCATCGACATGTCCACCGCTGATCGGCCCTCGACGACCTGGCCGTCGGTGGCGATCTTCTCTCCCGGTCGCACCACGAACAGGTCATCGACCGCGAGTTCCGTTGCCGGAATGCGGGTCTCGACGCCGCTGCGGAGCACCGAGACCTCCTTGGCCCCGAGCTCGAACAGCGCGCGCATGGCGGCCCCGGCCCGCCGCTTGGAACGCTGCTCGAAGTACCGGCCCGCGAGCACGAATGTGATGACGCCCGCGGCGACCTCGAGGTAGATGTTGGCGGCGCCGTCGGTGCGCCCGATGGTGAGCGAGAACGGGTGCGTCATCCCGGGTTCTCCCGCGGTACCGAAGAACAGCGCGTACAGCGACCAGAGGAACGCCGAGCCGGTGCCGATGGTGATCAGGGTGTCCATCGTGGCGGCGGCGTGCTTGAGGTTCGCCCAGGTGGCCTTGTGGAACGGCAGCCCCGCCCACACGATGACCGGTGCGGCCAGCGTGAGTGACAGCCACTGCCAGTTGGTGAACTGCAGCGCCGGGATCATCGCCATGGCGATGACGGGGACGGACAGGATCGCCGAGACGATCAGCCGGGTGCGCAGGGCGGTGAGTGCCCTCGACTGCTCGTCCTCGGGCTCGGCGTCGGCGTCGCCCTCGCGGTCGGTCGAGGGCGGCTGGGGAACGGTGGCCGAGTAGCCCGCCTTCTCGACCTCGGCGATGAGGTCGGCCGAGGTGACCGCGGGGTCGAAGACGACCTTGGCCTTCTCGGTGGCGTAGTTGACGGTGGCGGTCACGCCCTCCATCTTGTTGAGCCGCTTCTCGATCCTGGCCGCGCAGGAGGCGCAGGTCATCCCGCCGATGGCGAGCTCGATGCTGGCGGTGTCGGTGGTCTCGGGAGCGAGGTACTCGGTGGTCATGTCAGTGGCCTTCGTGGGTGGAGACCGTGAATTCCGCTGTGCGGACTACGTTCTCGTGCTGGAAGTCGAGGAACAGGCGGTAGGTGCCGTCGGACGGCGCCTGCGCGTGGAATCTGACGCCCGGTCCGGGCGCGGTGACGCCGTCGCCGGGTTCGCCTTGCGGGTGCACGTGCAGGTAGGCGAGGTCGCCGGTGCGCAGCGCGACCAGGTGCCCGAACGCGCCGAGGTACGGCTGCAGGTCGGTCACCGGTTTGCCGTCGCGGGCCACGGTCAGGGTCAGCTTTCCGCCCGCGGTGCTGAGGTCGCCGGACAGGGTGACCTGGTAGCCGTCCACCTCGGCGACCCGAGTTTCCCGGGGCAGCGGGGCCGGGGCGAAGTCGCCGGCGACGTCGACATTGCGGCCGAGCGTCAGCTGCGGACCGCCGGTCGGCTGGAAGTCAGCGAACACGCGGTAGGTGCCACCCCTCGGCCAACTCCAGTCGAGGGACCAGGTGCCGTCCGTTGCCCGGACCGGGTGGACGTGGCGGAATTCGCTGGTGTCGCTGCGGACCACGATCAGGTGCAGCTGCTTCTCGTGTAGCTCGTCGTACTCGGTGACCGCGGCGCCGGACGGGCCGAGGATCCGGAAGTTCAGTGCGCCGGGGTTGTTGGCTTCGGTGGGTGCGGTGACCTCGGACAGGGTGTAGCCCTGCTCGGAGACCTGAAGGCCCGCGGGGGCGGTGGCGACGGCGGTGCCCGCGTCAGCGTGTCCGCCGTGGGTGGTGGTGTCGTGGGTGTTCGACATGTCGATCGGGCTTCCTGTTGCCGCGCCCAGCCCGAGGGCCGCCGCGAAGATCACGGCGAGCCCTCCGGCGTAGGCGGCGAGTTTGATCGGGGTGTTCATGGCCGTCCCTATGCGGGAGTGGCCGAGTAGCCGGCCTCGTCGACAGCGCCGAGCACGGCCGATTCGTCGAGCGGCGCGGCGCTGGTGATGGTGAGCCGGCCGGTGGGGACGTCGACCGCGATGTCGGTGACCCCGCCGAGCTTGCCGACCTCGGCGCGGACCGAGCCCGCGCAGTGGCCGCAGGTCATGCCGGTGACGGTGTAGTTCGCGATGGTCATGTCGTTCTCCCTCTGTGTGGCTTCATACCGCTGGGGGGTATGGGCTCTAGCATGGATGAAGGTACCCCCAGGGGGTAGGTGTCCGCAAGTCTCATTCGAGTGTTGCGGGTTTATACCCCCAGGGGGTATAAACCAACACACGGCATTCGCCGACACAGTCGCCCGGATTATCAGAAGGAGTGAACGAGATGAATCGGACACAGGACCCCGCCCAGACCCGAAAATGGTTGGCGCTGGGGTTGATTGCGCTCGCGCAGTTTGTGGTGATCATGGACACGTCGATCATCGGCGTCGCCCTGCCGGAGATGCGCGAGGATCTCGGCTTCACCCAGGGGAATCTCACCTGGGTGTTCAACGCGTACGTGGTGATGTTCGGGGGGATGCTGCTCCTCGGCGGGCGGCTGTCCGACCTGTACGGCGCGCGCCGGATGTTCGGCCTCGGCTGGCTCGTCCTGCTGGCGGGGTCGGCGGCCGCGGGTCTGGCGGGCAACGTGCCCACCGAACTCATCGGGCGGGCGGTGCAGGGCGTGGGCGCCGCGCTGATCGCGCCCGCCGCGCTCACCCTGCTGATGATGCTGTTCGGGTCCACCCCGCGGGAGCTGACCAGGGCGCTGGCCGTCTACGGCGCCGCGGCACCGGCCGGTGGAACCGCGGGCGTGTTCCTTGGCGGACTGCTCACCGAGTACGCCTCGTGGCCGCGGGTGTTCTTCATCAACATCCCGATCGCGGTGATCGCGCTCGTCGCGGCGCCCGCTCTGCTGCCCGGCGGCCGCGGTGGCGCGACCGGCGGCGTCGACCTGCTCGGTGCGCTCACCGTCACCCTCGGCATCGGGGCGGCGGTCTTCGGTGTCGTCCGCGCCCCCGAGGTCGGCTGGGCCGCCGCGCAGACGCGGGGGACCCTGCTCGCCGCGGCGGCGCTGATCGCGGGGTTCGTGGTGATCCAGTCCCGGCGGCGCGAACCACTGGTCCGGCTCGCGATCTTTCGGACCCCCAACCTGGGCGCCGCCAACCTGGCGCAGTTCCTGCTCGGGGCCGCGTGGATCCCGATGTGGTTCTTCCTGAACCTGTATCTGCAGCAGGTGCTCGGCTACTCGGCGTTCCCCAGCGGCGCCGCCCTCATCCCGATGACGGCGCTGATCATGATCGGCATGATCGTGCTCGCGCCCCGGCTGATCGCGAGGTTCGGGCCGAAGCCGATGGTGGTTTCGGGCCTGATCCTGCTGTCGGTGGGCCTGGCCTGGCTGTCGCTGGTTCGCCCGGACGGCAACTTCTGGGTCGACGTGCTGCCCGCGTCGCTGGTCTCGGCGCTCGGCATGGCACTGGCCTTCATCCCCTCGCTGGGCACTGCGATCTCCAGCGCCCGGCCGGAGGAGGGCGGACTGGCGTCGGGCATCGTCAACACCAGCTATCAGCTCGGCTCCGCGCTGGGTCTGGCCGCCGCGACGGCGGTCGGTGCCGCGCTCGGGGCGAACGAACTCGGGGATCGCGGCGCCCTGACGGACGGGTTCTCGGCGGCGTTCCTGGTCGCGGCGGGCGTGGCCTTGGTCGGCGCCGTTCTGGCCGGTCTGACACTGCGCGGTTCGCGGGCGTCCGCGCCGGATGCCGAGTCGGTGACGGTCTGATGGCGGGGGGAGCGGTCCGGCTGGACGACCCGAGGGTCAGGGCCGTGCTGCGCTGCGCGGCGGGCTGCCTGCTGGCCGCCATGCGGGTCCGGCTGGATCCGCGCTCCCGCGACGGCGAGCGCTGAGCATCGGTGGGTCATGGGACGCCGGCGCTCCGCTGTGGGCGAGTTTCCACGCGGCGCGTCGGCGCCCCGCAGCATCACCGGCGATCTCGGGCCCGTGCTGCGGGGGCCCAACGCGGATCGCGACCGAGGAGTGCGACCAGTTTGTCGAGGACGGGGGCGTCCGGGTCGAGGGGCCGGACCGGGGCGAACAGCGCGCCCGGCCCGCGCATGGCGGGTGAGTCGGGGTAGCCGGCGGCGAACCGCACCGCGGTGGCCACCCGACGATCCGCGGGACGGTAGTCGATGCCGGCCGCCCGGCTCAGGTCCCATCCGTGGGTGAGGACGTCGACGAAGTGGACACCGATGGCGATCGAGCCGGGCACCGTCCCGGAGCCCGCGACGGCGACGCTCCGGCTCAGGACGGCATCGTCGGTCAGGACCGAGTCGAGTTCGCGTGCGGCCGTTTCGAAGTCGGCGCGGGGGTTCGGTGTCCGTGGTGCGTCACCGGTGAGTTCCGCATGCGTGCTGTCGGCGGTGCCGGACAGGTGCGAGCGCATCGCCAGGGTGTTGGCGGTCAGGTGGCAGATCATCGCCCGGACGTCCCACTCGTCGCAGGGTGTCGGGAGATCGAGTTGATGCTCGCCCAGGTCGGCGACGAGGGCTCCCGTCAGTCCGAGTACCTCCCGATAGTGCTCGCGCAGGTCCATCGATACCTCCCTTAATATGTACGAACGATCGTACGGTTATTTGACCATTCGGAGGGCTTGCGAAGCAAGGGGGTTCCGCCCGCCGGGCGGCGAGCAGTGAACCGTCGCGCTCAGCTCCGGCGGTAGCGCTCGCTGAGCATCGCGTGGTGTTCGGCTCGCTGAAGACACTCCTCGCGGAGCTCCGGTGGGTCGAGCACCGTGAAGTCGACGCCGAAGGCGGTGAGCCATCCGGCGATGCCTGCGGCCGACTCGCCGCGCAGCTCGATCACGCAGCGGTCGCCGTCGGCCGACTCGAGCGCACCCCAGTACTCGTCGACCATCGGGGCGATCTGCTCGATCGGGGCGTCCAGCAGTACCCGCGCCGTGACCTGGCTGAGGGCTCGACTGATGCCGCTGGAGACGAACGCGGCGGCGTCGCCGGTCGGCAGCTCGCGCGGGGTGAACCGGGGTCCGCTGGGTGTCTTCGGGGTCATCCGGTCCACCCGGAACGACCGCCAGTCCTCGCGGGTCAGGTCCCAGGCGACCAGGTACCACCGCGCCCCGGCCCGGACCAGTCGGTGCGGTTCGACCTCTCGCCTGCTCTCGGTGCCGTCGTTGGTGCGGTAGTCGAAGCGCAGCCGCTCGTGCACGTGGCAGAGCGAGGCGATCGCGGAGAGCACCTTCGCGTCGACCGCGGACCGGGGCGCACCCTGCGGCACCACGTCGATCCGCAGCGCGTCGAGGCGGTGCCGCAGCCGCGAGGGCATCACCTGTCGCAGCTTGGTGAGCGCGCGCAGCGAGGAATCGCCGAGGCCCTCGACCGATCCGGTGGCGCCGGACTGCAGCCCGAAGGCGACGGCCAGCGCCTCTTCGTCGTCCAGCAGCAACGGCGGCATCTCCGCGCCTGCGCCGAGCTGATACCCGCCCCCGACGCCCACGCTCGCGTTGACCGGATAGCCCAGGTCGCGCAGCTTGTCCACGTCGCGGCGCACCGTTCGCGGCGTCACGTCGAGCCGTTCCGCCAGGTCCGCGCCCGACCACTCCCGCCGCATCTGCAGCAGCGACAGCAGTCGGAGCAGTCTCGCCGAGGTTTCCCGCATGGCTACACCCTGCCAGCCAATGCGGACAGTTGTGGTCCGCATTAGCAGGCTGACGCCAGCTCGAGGGGGACGTTCTCGGGTCGACTCACCGAGGGTGCCCCCGACAACCTCCCCCTCGGTCGAGTGGATCACTAGCGGTGTGCCTGGCGTGGCCGTGTGGTCTGCGTGACTCGTTGCGTATTACGAATCATGTTGTGTCGCAGTGGAATGAATTCGCGACCGCGGGTGCGGAGCGCAGGGTACGGTGACCCCCAATCACGACCGCGTCTGCCGATCCCGTCGGAGTCTCGTCCGGTTCGATCCGTCTCATCGAGTAGCTGTATTTCTCGACCGGGGGCGGGTGGGCTAGGTCGGTCCCGCGTGCAGCCACCACGGCGGGGCCTCATCCGGGGTCCTGCCCCTTTCACACAGGAGGATCTTGATGACACATCATTCCGGGCGCCGAATCATCTCGACAGTCGTCGTTGCTGCTGCCCTGGTAGTGGGTCTGGCGTGCGGTGCTGGAACCGCGGCGGCAGATTCCTCGGACCCGTCGGCGAACCCCGTCTACTCGGGGTCGGAGGCGATATTGGGGACTGCCGACGCGATCGGGTCGTCGGACGTGCTCTTCACGGTTACCAACGAGATCATGAGCCCTCTGAATGTGGGAAGCTCGGCGCTCGGCTCTGTCTGCGCTGCCGCGCGGAACCTCCTGCTGGGCCAGAACTACTGCTTGGCTCGTCCCGGAATGGGCGGTTGGGGCTGACGCCTCGCGAGTGCAGTCACAGCAGTGGGCGCCGCCGGAACGACTTCCGGCGGCGCCCACTGTGCTGTCAGTCGGTCCTTACACGGTGTTCAGAGCCTTGCCCATGCCCCGCTCCACCGCGTCGACCAGGCGCGGACGCAGCTCGGCCGCCGGCACGATCGCGTGCACCGAGCCGACCTCGCGGGCCCGCTCGATGTTGTGGATCGCCTCGAACTCGGCGGCCACCTCGCCCAGCTTGGCCGACCGGACCGCGGAGCGCTCGGCGGCGAGCTCGACACGCAGGCGGGTGCGTTCGGCGTTGTCCTCGGTCTCGGCCAGGCGAGCCTCGAGGTCCCGGACCGCGGGATCCGCCGCGGTGCGGGCGTTGACGTCGCGGGTGAACACCACGGCCGCGGCGGGCGCCCCGCCGAGCACGGAGGCGAAGGAGCCCTCGACCGCGAGCACCTCCATGTTCTCGTTCAGCGCACCGGAGAACACCACGAACGCGCCGCCGTGGTAGCGCGAGACCACCACGAACACGATCGGCCCGTCGAAGTTCACGATGGCACGGCCGATCTCGGCGCCGTACTCGAGCTGCAGGTTCCGCAGCGACTCCGGGGAGCCGTCGAAGCCGGACAGGTTCGCCAGCACCACTACCGGGCGGTTGCCGCTGGCCGCGTTGATCGCGCGGGCCGTCTTCTTCGACGAGCGCGGGAACAGCGTGCCGGAGGTCCACTGGTCGGGGCCGTCGGTCGGGAACCAGCCCTTACGGGCGATGGCGCGCGACTCGATGCCGATCACCGTCACCGCGTTGCCACCGAGGTGGGCGTCGAACACCACGGAGGTGTCGGCGTCGGCCATGTCGGCCCACCGTTCCAGCACCGCGTGGTCCTGATCGACCACGGAGCGCATCACGGTCCGGATGTCGAAGGGCTTCTTGCGGTCCGGGTTCGTCTCCCGCGAGAAGATCTCGCCGACCGTGGTGAACTCGCTCGACGGATGCACGTGCGGGAAGGTGCGGACGTCGCGGTCGATCGGGTCCGTGGAGTCGGCCTTGCGCGGGAAGCGTTCGCCCGCAGCGAGGTACGAGTGCTCGTAGTGCGTGAACAGGACGCCGATGGCCGCCGTCAGGTTCGGCGCCCAGTACTGCGCCTGGCCGTTCGGGCCCATCACCCGGTCGTAGCCGCCGATGCCGAAGTTGTCCTCCGCGGAGACGCCGCCCGAGTAGTCGAGTGACTGCTTGCCGGTCAGCACCATCGCGCTGTCCGGGGTCATCACCAGGATGCCCTTCGTGTGCATCAACATCGTGGCCTCGGCGTTCCAGTAGGGCTGGGCGCCGACGTTGATCCCGGCGACGAGGACGTTGATCTCGCCGCCGTTCTGGGTGAACGTGATGATCCTGCGCAGCCCGCGCGAGACCCAGTCCATGTTCTCGGTGCCGGATTCCATCGAGATGGTGGCGCCGGAGGAGAGGGCGAACCACTCGACGGGCACGCCGAGCCGCTCCGCCATGTCGATGGCCGCGACCACGCGGGAGCACTCGGCCTCGGCCACGGTGCCCAGCGCCTTCGTCGGATCACCGAACAGTGCGACGCGGGTCATGCCTTCGGGGTGCCGCTTGGTGGGCGTGGTCACCAGGCCGACGATGATGCCTGCGGTGTTCCGCCCGTAGGCGCGCTCGACCGGGACCAACGCGCCGGACTCGTCGAGGTCGTACTCGACGAACGTGCCACCCGCCGACAGGGCCGGGATCAGCTCGTAGGGGTAGACCGTGCCGCGGGCCTTGGAACGCTGCACCTTCTGGGTGTACGCGTCCAACGGCTTGAGCGGCTCGGTCGGCGGCTCGGTGACCGCGACCTGCAGGCCCGCGCCCGAGCGGTACGAGAACCGAACCGCCACCTGTCGCGGCGCCTCTTTGGGGGTCTCCTGCAGGCGGCCGATGATGGTGAGCTGCTCGAGTCCGGCGCCCACGGTCAGCGGTGCGACGTGCTGGGCGATCCGGGCGATCCGGTCGGCCGACACCTCGAACTTCGGCCACACGTAGAGCACAACGCGGTTGTTCTCGATGCGCTTGCTGCCGCGCTCGGCCTGGACCCGGCGGATGCCGTCGAGGCAGGCCACGACGGCCCGCTCGATGGCGGGCGCGGCGGCGATCTCGCCGTCCGCGTCCATCTGCAGCGTCAGGTCCCGCACCTGCGCCATCGCGATCAGCCGCTCGTCGGTCTGGTTCTCCTTGGCGACGAGGCGATACAGGAAGGTGTCGGCAGGGGCGGGCAGGCGGGTGCCGTCGAAGTTCTTGAGCCGCCACATGTTCAGGCGCTGAGCGGTCAGCGGGTGCATGTCGCGGATGATCTTGTCCTCGACCAGCCCCGAATCCGGCTCGGCCGCGGGCCGGAACGTCACGACGCGCTGCACCGTGATGTCGCCGGGGGTCGCCACCGTGACGGTGACACGGCGCCATGACACCGCTCCGCCGTGCTCCTGCAACGCCGTCCGCAGCGACTCGGCGAGGGTGTCGCCATTCGTGGGGGCGTCCGGCCAGGCGAGGTAGAGGTCGATGACCTGGTTGACCGGGGCGGGACCGACCGCCGCGTCGACGACGGCAAGCGCCTCGTCGAGGCGGGCCCGCTCGGCTGCGACCGAGACCAGGTTCAGCTGCTCACCCGCGAGCTCGAAAGTGCCGGTGACGCAGGGCAAGCCGTGACCGTCGAGGGCCTTGACGTCGTGCAGGCCGCGGATCTTGTAGTACTGCCGGGTGACCACCTCCAGCAGGTCGCCGGGCAGCGACAGCGGGTCGGCGAGGAGGCCGACCAGCGGCTCGGGGGTGTCCACCAGCGCGTCGATCCGCTCCGCACGGTCGACCGCTCCCGGACGCTCCGCGAGGTACTGCAGGCTGCCACGCACGCCGTCGTAGACCTGCTCGCGGGCCTTGCGGATCGCAGGCTCGTCGAAGATCCGGAACTGCAGGTTGCGGGCGACGTCGCCGACGACCGGGTAGCGCAGCTGGGTGGCGAGGACGAGGCGGTCGAGGACCTCCGCAAGGGCGGGGTAGTTGTCCGTGCAGACGCGGCCGTCGTGCAGCCACTGCGCGAGCAGGCCGGCGACGATCGGAACCTGGGTCTCCATCCGCTGCTGCGCGACGAAGATCCGGTAGACGGCCTCCTCCAGTTCCTTGGTGCGCTCGAGGTCGTTGACGTCGTAGTGACGCAGCGATCGGGAGAGCTTGGCGCGGAAGGAGTCCGGCATCCCGTGCACGTCCACGTCGAGGGACTGCAGGAAGGAGTGGAAATGCTCGCGCGGGCTGTGCACCCGCTCGACGGTGTCCTCCTCGTCGACGGTCGGCCGGTTGCGGGAGAGCTCGCAGAGGTCGGCGAACGTGGTCAGCAGGTTCAGCTCGGCGGCGACGAGGGTGGTGTCGGACTCGGGGAGCGACTCGCGCAGGGCGAGGTACTCGGCCAGCAGCGCGCGCGAGCGGGCGGCGTCGACGTCGAAGCCGGTGATCATCGCGCTCAGGGCGTCGAGCCGGGCCAGTGCCTCGGTGAGGTCGTCGCGGTCGCGGGTCTCGGGGGCGACGAACTCGACCCGCGGGGCCTGGGTGGTCACCGTCTCCTCGGCGACCTGGTCGACGCGCAGCAGCGGCGCGCCCGCATCCACCTGGGCGTTGACCACGGCGAGCACCTCGCGGACGGTGCCCGCGTAGGGCGCCCGGATCGCGGTCTCCATCTTCATCGCCTCGAGCACCACGAGGGTGTCGCCTGCTTCCACCTCGTCGCCGACGGCGACCGGGAGGGCGACCACCACGGCGGGGGAGGGGGCGCGCACGACGCCCGCCTCGTCCTGGCTGATCTGGTGGCTGATGCCGTCGACCTCGACGAGGTGATGGGCGGGTCCGGTGACGGAGACGATGTGGAACCGGCGGCCGCCGACCACGATCCGGCTCTCGAACTCACTGAGCCGGTCGACGTCGACCTCGACCTCGCCGCTGTCGCCGTCGATCCGGTAGCGGTGCGGACCGATCTGACCGACCACGAACTGGTAGGCCTGGCCCTGGTAGCTGAGTTCGACGGGCCGGCCGACACCGTGCTTGGCGCGCGGCCTGCCGCCGCGGGCGGCGGCGAGGAACGCGCCCCGCTCGTGGGCCTCTTCCGCGTCGTACACGCCGACCGCGGTCGCCAGCAACGCCACGGCGGCGGCGGGCGTCGGGCCGTTCGCGCTGCCTGCGCCGGTGCGGTCGAGCCATCCGGTGTCAGCGCTGGCGGTGATCACCTCTTCGTGGTCCAGCAGGTCCAGCAGGAACGACTTGGTGGTGGTGCCGCCGTCGAGGACGACGGTGGTCTCGCGCAGCGCGGTACGCAGCCGGGCGAGGGCCTCGGACCGATCCCGGCCCCAGGCGATGACCTTGGCGACCATGGAGTCGTAGTCGGGCGGGATGACATCGCCCTGGGCGATGCCGGTGTCCACGCGCAGCCCGGATCCGAGCGGGAACTTGAGCAGGCGCACGGTGCCGGGGGCCGGAGCGAACCCGTTGTCGGCGTCCTCCGCGTTGAGCCGGGCCTCGACGGCGTGGCCGAATTCGGGCGGGCAGTCGCCGACCAGCGGGTCGCCGCCCGCGACCTGGATCTGCAGCTTGACCAGGTCGATGCCGGTGGTGGCCTCGGTGATCGGGTGCTCGACCTGCAGGCGGGTGTTGACCTCGAGGAAGGTGAAGACCTGCTGGGAGGGCTGGTACAGGTACTCGACAGTGGCGGCGCCGCAGTAGCCGGCCGCGCGCACCAGGTCGGCGGAGACGCCGCGCAGGTGGTCGGCCTGCTCCTTGCTCAGCAGCGGAGAGGCCGACTCCTCGATCACCTTCTGGTTCTTGCGCTGGATGGAGCAGTCCCGCACGCCGGGGGCCCAGACGTTGCCGTGCGCGTCGGCGATGACCTGCACCTCGACGTGCCGGGCCTCGGTGACCAGGCGCTCGATGAACACGACCGGGTCGCCGAAGGAACGCTCCGCCTCGCCCTGAGTGCGCTCGAGGGCGAGCTCGAGTTCGTCCTCGGCGAAGACCTTGCGGATGCCACGGCCACCGCCGCCGGAGCGGGCCTTGATGATCAGCGGGTACCCGATGGCCTGTGCGTGCCTGCGGGCGTCCGCGCGGGTCTCGACGGGACCGCCGGACCATGGCGCGACCGGGACGCCGACCTTCTCGGCGAGCAGCTTGGCCTCGACCTTGTCGCCGAGCAGGCGCATGGCGTCGCCCGAGGGGCCGATGAAGGTGATGTTCAGGCGGGCGCAGAGGTCCGCGAATGCCGGGTCCTCGGCGACGAAGCCCCAGCCGACCCAGACGGCGTCGGCCCTTGCCTCGATCAGGGCGCGCTCGAGCTCGGCGTGGTCGAGGTAGGGGGTGGCGGCCGTGGTGGACGGCCGCAGGGTGACACCCTCATCCGCCTGCCGGACGAACATCGCCCGCCGCTCGGCGTCCGTGTGCAGCGCGATCGTCGTGATGCCGTACGGGTGCTCGGCATTGAGCTCGCGCACCGCCCGGATCAGGCGTACCGCCGCCTCACCCCGATTGACCACCGCTACACGTTTGAACATCCTCGCCCACCGTTCTCGAAATGTGTGTGTCGACTGCGCCGCGCCTACGCGACCGTCCGCCGTCCCGAACCCCCGAAGGGGCCGGAGCCGGTGTGCAGTCCGGACCGGTTGGCCTGGGACATGCCCGACCGAGTGCGGTTGGGACCCGAAACCTCGTATGGAAACGAAGTCGAGGCGCGAGCGAATTGATCCGGTCACGCGTAATCCTCGCCCGGCCTGGCGTCCCAAGTCGACCCTGCCGGTACGCAAGCATGCAGTATTTCGTCGACATTGTCATGTCGCGTCGGCCGGGGGCAAAGGATCGACTAATGTCGTTGCAGTGCAGTCTAATTCGATCGCATCCCGACGGGGTTCGGAGAGTGAATCGGTACTACCAACCGGTAATAAGTTTGATACTGGCGAGTAGGTATAACGCGTACTCGTGAGTAGGAATTGATTTACTCACGAGTAGGGTTACCGGCAGGCGAAGTTTTCATATTGAGAAAGATGCTGTTACGCGGAGTATCAATTTCCTGGCGAGAACACTTGATCTTGATATCTGCAGGTGAATGGATTGTGCCTCCGCGTGCCAAATCAAGTTGATCTTGCCGGGGCTCTGGCAGGCCCCGGACCTGGACATTTGCTCAAGTGGATTCGGTTTTCCGAATGATGTAGAACAGGTCTCACGCGCAACTGGCTCGTGATCTTTCTCACAGAATCTCTGCGGGAATGCGACACGGCCGGAGCGCGGAAAGACAGGTCCCCGGGGGACCGGAGCCGCTCACGGTTCCGGGCACGGGATTTCAGGAAAGGCGCGCAATGCTGCTGCCGATGTCACCGACCGACTCGATGTTCCTGCTGGGGGAGTCCCGAGACCATCCGATGCACGTCGGGGGTCTGGCGCTCTTCACGCCGCCGGAGGGTGCAGGGGCGCGGGACGTGCGGGCGATGCTCGACGCAGCCTTTGCCAGGGGTGAGGTCTCGCCGCTGCTGCGCAAGCGGGCGCGGCGATCTGTGACCTCGCTCGGACAGTGGGGCTGGGAGACCGACACCGACATCGACCTCGGCCACCACGTCAGCCACGAGGCGCTCCCGGCGCCCGGCGGGATCACGGAATTGCTCGAACTGGTCTCCCGCCTGCACGGCGGCCTGCTCGACCGCAGCCGCCCGCTCTGGGAGATGCACCTGATCGAGGGCCTCGAGGACGGCCGGTTCGCGGTCTACACGAAGATCCACCACGCACTGGCCGACGGCGTGTCCGCGATGAAACTACTGCGCAGCGCGCTCAGCGAGGATCCGGAGGCGCGCGAGATGCCCGCCCCGTGGGAGCCGCTCGTGCGGGAGCGTCCCGCGCTCGCGCTCGTCCCGGACGTCTCCGACGACGGTTCCGTCGAGCCCGCCCGTGGTGGTCCTCTCGACCTGGCGTCCGCGGTGCTGCGCGTCGCGCGTGGCGCAGTCGGCGAGGCGGTCGGCCTCCTGCCCGCGCTCGCGGGCACGGTCGACCGGGCCAGGCACGACCGCGGCGGGTCACTCTCCTTCGCCGCGCCCAGCAGCATCTTCAACGTGCCGATCGGGGGTGCCCGGCGGTTCGCGGCACAGTCCTGGCCGATCGAGCGGCTGCGGTTGGTCGCGAAATGCGGTGACGCCACGATCAACGACGTGGTGCTGGCGATGTGCGCGGGCGCGCTGCGCGCCTACATGGACGAACTCGACGCGCTCCCGGCCGACCCGCTGATCGCGATGGTGCCGGTCTCGCTGCGACGTGAACCGCATGAGGTCAAGGCGGGCAACGAGATCGGGCTGCTGATGTGCAATCTCGCCACGCACCTCGACGATCCGGCGGCCCGCCTCGACACGGTGCGCACCGCCATGCGCGAGGGGAAGGACTCGATGCGCACCATGAGCACGGCGCAGGTCCTGGCCACCAGCGCGCTCGGCGTCGCCCCGCTGGCGCTGGGCATGTTCGGCCTCGGTGGGCCGGTCCGCCCCGCGAATGTGATGGTCTCCAACGTGCCGGGTCCCGGGACGCCGCTCTACTGGAACGGTGCCCGGCTGAGCGCGCTCTACCCGCTGTCGATCCCGGTCGACGGGCAGGCCCTCAACATCACCTGCACCAGCACCGACGACGAGATCGCGTTCGGACTGACCGGCTGCCGCCGCAGCGTGCCGCCGCTGCAGCCACTACTCGGATATCTCGACGACGAGCTCGCCGCGCTCGAGCGGGCCGTCGGATTGTGACACCGGAGAGGGAGAGGACGATTCAATGCAGCTCACCGCACATGACCAGTCCCTGTTTCGAGATGAGCCCGCGCCACACCGGGTCCGCTCTGCCGTGGCCATCGCGCTGGCCGCATCCGTCCCCTCCGCCGCGCCAGCGCTCCTGGTCACCGGGTCCGCCCTCGCGGGGGTTCTGATCGCCGCATTCACCAGCATCTGCGTCGGCCTGGCCGCCGTGATGATCTGACAGCGGACTCGATCAGCCGATCGGCCCCGCGAGCATCCAACGGTGGCCGAACGGGTCCAGCAGGGTGGCGCCGCGATGGCTGTTCTCGTTCGCCGGTTCGCGTTCGACGGCCGCGCCCGTCGCGCGCGCCCGCTCCAGGGTGGCGTCGGTGTCGGCGACCGGCAGCATCAGGCTCACTCCGGAACGGCCGGGGGCGGGCGCGGTGAAACCGATCTCGGGGAACTCGTCGGCCAGGTACAGCGTGCCGTCGCCGATCGCCAGCTCACAGTGACCGATCCGGCCGTCGGGCATCATCACCGGCTCGCCGTCGACCCGGGCGCCGAAGGCCTCGGCGTACCACTCGATCGCGCGGCGGGCGTCGGGCACGGACAGGTAGGGCAGGGCGGCGGGCCGCGGCACCACGGTCCGCTGCTGGTCGGGGTCGCGGGGGTCGGTCATGACGGCTCCTTGGTGGGTTGGTGGCGTCCACCTCCATGGTCGTCCCCTCGGCGCGGTCATCGGACCGCATTTGTTCCACTACGCTGGTGCCTTGTGCTGTCCGCTGTTCCTCGCCCGGTGATCGTCCGGGCACCGTCGAAGGTCAATCTGCACCTCGGCGTCGGTGACCTGCGCGAAGACGGCTATCACGAGCTCACCTCGGTCTTCCAGGCGCTCTCGCTGCACGACGACGTCGAGGTCCGCGACGCGGACGAGCTCTCGGTCGTGGTGCAGGGCGAGAGCGCGCGGGTGGTGCCGACGGACCACCGCAACCTGGTCTGGCAGGCGGCCGAGCTGCTCGCCGAGCGGGCGGGCAGGGACCCCGCGGTCGCGATCGCGATCGCCAAGGGCATCCCGGTCGCGGGTGGCATGGCAGGCGGCAGCGCCGACGCCGCGGCGACCCTGGTCGCCCTCGACGAGCTCTGGGAGCTCGGCCTCGAGCGCGCCGATCTGGACGAATACGCGGCCCGGCTCGGCAGCGACGTGCCGTTCTCGCTGCGCGGCGGCACCGCGATCGGTACCGGTCGCGGGGAGAAATTGCTGCCGGTGCTGTCCCGCAACACCTTTCACTGGGTCCTCGCGCTCGCCAAGGGTGGGCTGCGGACCCCGGACGTGTTCCGCGAGCTGGACCGGTTGCGCGCCGAGGGCGACCCGCCCCGGCTCGGTGACCCCGACGAGCTGATGCACGCGCTGGCCGTCGGGGATCCCCATCAGCTCGCCCCCCTGCTCGGCAACGACCTGCAGCCCGCGGCGCTGTCCCTCAAGCCGGAGCTGCGCCGCACCCTGCGGGCGGGCACCGCCGCGGGTGCCCTGGCCGGCATCGTCTCGGGCTCGGGGCCCACCTGTGCCTTTCTCTGCGCGGACGCCGACGCGGCCGTGGCGGTCAGCGCGGAACTGGCGGGCGCGGGCGTCTGCCGGACCGTGCGAACAGCCCACGGCCCGGTGCCCGGTGCCCGCGTGATCGACGACAAGACGGAGCACTGATGGCGAATCTGATCAATCTGGAGCAGGTCTCGAAGTCATTCGGGATCAAACCGCTGCTCGACTCGGTGTCGCTCGGCGTCCAGGAGGGCGAGCGGATCGGTGTCGTCGGCCTCAACGGCGGCGGCAAGACCACCATGCTCGAGGTGCTCGCCGGCATCGAACCGCCGGACTCCGGCCGGGTGAGCCGGGTCGGCGGACTGCGGATGGCGGTGGTCACCCAGCGCGGCGTGCTGCCCGCGGGCTCGAGCGTCGCCGACGTGGTCCTCGCCCCGCTCGGGGTCGACGAACACGAATGGGCGGGCAACGCCCGGATCCGGTCGATCCTGACCGGAATCGGGATCGACGCCGTCGGCCTCGATCGCATGGTCGAGGGGCTGTCCGGTGGCGAACGGCGCCGGGTGGCTCTGGCCGCCGCGCTGGTGCAGGACCTGGACCTGCTGGTGCTCGACGAGCCGACCAACCACCTCGACGTCGAGGGCGTGCAGTGGCTGGCCGAGCACCTCGTCGACCGGCGCAGCGCGCTGGTGGTCGTCACGCACGACCGGTGGTTCCTCGACACCGTCGCCAACCGCACGTGGGAGGTCGTCGGCGGAAAGGTCGAGGCCTACGAGGGCGGCTACAACGACTGGATCTTCGCCCGCGCCGAGCGCTCCCGGCAGGCCGACGCCTCCGAGGAGCGCCGCAGGAACCTGGCCCGCAAGGAACTCGCCTGGCTGCGGCGCGGTGCGCCCGCCCGCACCTCCAAGCCCAAGTACCGGATCGAGGCGGCCGAGGCGCTGATCGCCGACGTGCCCCCGCCCAGGGACAAGGTCGCGCTGGCGTCGTTCGCGAACAGCCGACTCGGCAAGGTGGTCATCGAACTCGAGGACGCCACGATCGCCGCGCCGGACGGCCGGGAACTCGTGAACGATCTGACCTGGCGCTTGGCACCCGGCGAGCGCATCGGCCTGGTCGGCGTCAACGGCTCCGGCAAGACCACGCTGCTGCGCACCCTCGCGGGCGAACTCGAGCCCGCGACGGGCCGACGGAAGCAGGGTCAGACCGTCAAGATCGGTTGGCTCCGCCAGGAACTCGACGACCTGCCGACCGATCTGCGCGTGCTCGAGGCGGTCAAGGATGTCGCCGAGCGGATCGTGTTGGGCGACAAGGAAATATCCGCCGGTCAGCTGGCCGAGCGACTGGGCTTCACGCCGGCCCGTCAGCGCACCCGAGTGGGCGATCTGTCCGGTGGCGAGCGGCGACGGCTCCAGCTGACCCGGGTCCTGATGTCGGAGCCGAACGTGCTGCTGCTCGACGAGCCGACCAACGACCTGGACATCGACACCCTCCAGCAGCTCGAGGACATCCTCGACGGCTGGGCGGGCACGATGGTGGTGATCAGTCACGATCGCTACCTGATCGAGCGGATCTGTGACTCCACCTGGGCGCTGTTCGGTGACGGCAAGCTCACCAACCTGCCCGGCGGCATCGTCGACTACCTGCGCAGGCGTCGGGCCGCGGTCGAGGCCGCCGGTACCACCAGTCAGGCGCTGTCGGGTTCGTCCGCGCCCGCACCGCTGAGGGACGGCGCCGCGGACCGGGCGGCCCGCAAGGAGCTGAGCAAGCTCGAGCGCCAGATCGTCAAGCTCGACGAGCGCGAGACGAAGCTGCACGCGGCGTTGGCGGAGGCCGCGACCGATCCGGCGAAGCTGCAGTCGCTGGACGCGGAGCTCCGGCAGGTCGTGATGGACAAGGACGGCGCCGAGGAGCGCTGGATGGAGCTCGCCGCCGAGCTGGAGTGAACCGGCGCTCACCCATTCCGGTCTCCTTCGCAGGCGAAGAAGACTAGTCTGCGAGCAGGTCAGTATCTGTGCATGAGTCCCGTCATGGAAGGCGTGCATCATGGATCTGGAGGCCGTCGCCGAGATCTGCAGACTCAAATACCGGTACACCCGCGCGCTGGACACCAAGGACTGGGCCACGTTCCGCGACACCCTGTTGCCCGACGCGACGGCGACCTACGGCGAGCATCTCCGGTTCGAGGATCGTGATGCGCTCGTCTCCTTCATGGAGATCACGCTGGCCCCGCACGTGCTGACCGAGCACCTGACCGGGCAGCCCGAGATCGACGTGGACGGTGACAGCGCGTCCGGGGTCTGGGTGCTCTCGGACACGGTGATCATTCCGGAGGACGGGATGATGCTGCGCGGTGCGGCCTACTATCACGATCGGTATGCCAAGGGCGCCGACGGACGATGGCGCATCTCGCACACGGGCTACGAGCGCACCTACGAGGTGGTCATCTCCCTCGCCGACATCCCGAGCTTCCAGGTCACCTCGAGCCGCTGGGCGCTCTCGGTGACCCCGGCCGCCACCCAGGCCTCCGCCTGACGGAGATCGGGCAGAGTCGAATCGTGCTCGGCCCGAGGCGCTCTCGGTCTGCGCGCGTCCTCGCGGTGCGCGAACCCGTGGCCGGGGCCTAGGGTTCGATCGTGCCCGACATCGCGCCCCGGTCCTCGTTCGCCGACACCCGCGCGTGGCTGCGCGCCCTGCCCGCCATGACGGCCGCGGCGGCGCCCGCCGACGTCCTGGACCCGACTCACACCCCGTCGCCGCTGTTCCTGCGCTGGCTGGAGGATGCGGTCGCGGCAGGCGTGCCGGAACCCCAGGCGGCCGTGCTGTCCACGACGGAGGACGGCGGCCGGGTCGACGCCCGGGTGCTCACCCTCAAAGACGTCGACGAGCGGGGCTGGTGGTTCTCGGGCTCGGTGGACTCCCCGAAGGGGCGTCAGCTGGCGGCGAACCCCTCGGCGGCGCTGACCTTCTACTGGGCCGGGGTGGGCAGGCAGGTCCGGGTCCGCGGCCACGCCGAGCCGGGGGAGGCGCGGGTGAGCGCGCGGGACTATCTCGAACGGTCGGTGACCGCCCGCGCGGTGGCCGCCGCCAGCCGACAGAGCGAGGTCCTGGCCGATCCGGTCGAGTACGACCGCGCGGTCGCCGAGGCGGTCTCCCGGATCGAGGCCGACCCGGGCCTCGTCGCGCCGGCCTGGCAGGCTTGGTGCCTGGTCCCGGACAGCGTCGAGTTCTGGCTCGCCGACCCGGGGCGCAGACACCAACGGTTGCGGTACGGGCGGCCCGAGCCGTCCGCGAGTTGGTCGACCACTGGGTGGATTACCGACGTCCTGTGGCCGTGACCAGAACATCTGAACGGGAGTGTGCATGAGCTTCATCCGGACCAACGTCGCAGGCGGCGTCGGCGAGATCGTGCTGGACCGACCGAAGGCGCTCAACGCCCTCGATCCGAGCATGATCCGCGATCTGTACGAGCCGCTGCTGCGCTGGCGCGACGACCCCGCGGTCGAGACGGTCCTGGTGACCAGCGGTTCCGAGCGGGCGTTCTGCGCGGGCGGCGACATCAAGGCCGTGCGCGAGGCGGTGCTGCGCGGCGACCGCGAGTTCGTGCACGGGTTCTTCGCCGACGAGTACCGGCTCAACCTGCTGATCGGCGAGTACCCGAAGCCCTACATCTCGCTGATCGACGGCGCCGCGATGGGCGGCGGGCTCGGCATCTCGGTGCACGGCTCGGTCCTGGTGGTGACCGAGCGGGCGGTGCTGGCCATGCCGGAGACCGCGATCGGGTTCTTCCCGGACGTGGGCGCGAGCCACTTCCTGCCGCGGCTGACCGGCGCGGCAGGCATGTACCTCGGGCTCACCGGCGCCAGGGCCTCGGCGGGCGACGCGGTCGCGTTCGGACTGGCGACGCATTTCGTGCCGAGCGAGCGGTTGGCGGAGTTGGCCGACGCGATCCGCGGTGGCTCGGCCGCCGAGGCGCTCGAGAAGTTCGGCGAGCAGGCCCCCGAGGCGCCGCTGGCCGCGCGGCAAGCGGAGATCGACGAGGTGTTCGCGCAGGGCACCCCCGCGGACATGCTGGCCCGGCTGACCGGGGACGACGAGTGGACGACGCAGGCGCGGACCGCGCTGACCGCGGTGTCGCCGACCGCCGCCTTCGTCACCGCGGAGCTGATCCGGCGCGGCGCGGACGACGAGCTGTCGCGGTGCCTCGATCGTGAGCTGGCGCTGACCGCCGCGGTGACCACCGGGCCCGACTTCGCCGAGGGCGTGCGCGCGGTGCTGGTCGACAAGGACCGCAACCCGTCCTGGTCGCCGTCGAGCCTCGCCGAGGTGGACCGGGACGCGATCGCCGCCCTGTTCGCCTAGCCCCGTCCGCCCCGCCGAGTGTGCAGCTGCCGGCGGCCCTTCCCGGGCGATGCCCCGGCAGGTGCACACTCGGCCGGGTTCGGGGGGCGCGCGGATAGCATCGAATCCGCCATCCCTACCGGAGGAGCCAGCAATCGTGATCACCGAGATCCTCGCCCGCGCGGCGCTGAGCCCGATCCCGTCCGCCCGGGCGATCGCCGCGAAGTTCCTGCCGATCCGCGAGCACCGGATCGAGGGCAAGCGGATCCTGCTGACCGGGGCCTCGTCCGGGGTCGGGGAGGCGGCCGCGCGGCGACTCGCCGCCGAGGGCGCCGAGCTGATCCTCGTCGCGCGGGGCGCGGAGGCGCTGGAGGCCGTGCGCGACGAGATCGTGGGCGGGGGCGGGACCGCGCACGCCGTGCCATGCGACCTCACCGATCCGGATGATGTGGACCGGCTGCGGACCCTCGTCCGCGACGAGCTCGGTCCCGTCGACGTGCTCGTCAACAACGCGGGCCGGTCGATCCGCCGCCCGGTCGAGGATTCGCTCGACCGGTTCCACGACTTCGAACGCACGATGGCCCTGAACTACTTCGGCCCGGTACGGCTCACCCTCGCGCTGTTGCCGGAGATGCTCGAGCGACGGCATGGGCACGTGGTCAACGTGGCCACCTGGGGCGTGCCGGGCGGCGTCATGCCCAAGTTCGCGGCCTACCACGCGTCGAAGTCCGCGATCAGCGCGTTCGGGCGCGACCTCGGCGCCGAGCTCGACGGCCGCGGGGTGTCCGTGACGACCGTGCACTTCCCGCTGATCCGCACCCCGATGATCGCGCCGACCAAGGACTACGACGCGATGCCGGCGCTGACCCCCGAGGACGCGGCGTCCTGGCTGGTCACCGCGATCCGGACCCGGCCGGTCGAACTGCTCCCGACCTACGCGGAGCTGCTGCGGTTCCTCGACAACTTCGCCCCGACGGTCACCGACGCCCTCGTGCGGCGCGCCGGGATCTGACCGCTGCCGGTCGAGTGTGCAGCTACCGGGGCATCGCCCGAGTGGCGGCGGCGGTAGCTGCACACTCGGCGGGGCGCTGGGGGAGCCGCAGGACAAGCCGGACGCCGCCGAGCGGGCTGTCCACCAATTCCACGGTGCCGCCGTGCAGTTCGGCCTGCTGAGCGACCAGCGCGAGGCCAAGCCCGGACCCGGCGGAGTCGGAGCCGGTGCCGCGGACGAAGCGCGCGAACACCGACGCCCGCTCGGCCTCCGGCACGCCACTCCCGTCGTCGTCGACGGTGATGACGGCGGCGCCGTCGGCGTCGGCACGGACGGTGACGAGCACCCGCCCGGCCCCGCCGTGCCGGACCGAGTTGGTGATGGCGTTGTCGAGCACCAGTCGTAGCCCGGTCGGAATGCCGCGCACGACAACGGGTTCGGGGGCGGAGACGGAGATATCCAGGTCGGGATGGATGCGCTCGGCTGCCTGCACACAGCGGTCGACCAGCTCGGCCAGGTCCAGCTGCTCGTGGTCCGCGACGTCGGAGAGCTCGCCGACCGCGAGCCGCTCGAGGTCGGTCAGGGTCGTCTCGACCTGACGCTGCGTGCCGAGCAGGTCACGCAGGATCTCCTCGCGCTGCTCGCCGGTGAGCCGCATCGTCGAGAGCACCTCGAGGTCGGTCCGCATCGAGGTCAGCGGGGTGCGCAGCTCGTGCGCGGACACCGCGGCGAAGTCGCGTGCCGAACCGAGAGCTTCCTCGGTCCGCTTCTGGGCCGCGGCGATCCGGTCGAGCATGTGCCCGATCGCCTCCGACAGGTCCTCGGCCTCCCTGGCCCCGCGCACGCTCGGGCGAGCAGCCCCGGGATCGTCGCCGATGTCGTGGGTGGCATCGGCCAGCAGCCGCAGCGGGCGGACGGCCCGCCCGGCCAGCAGCCAGCCCAGCCCGCCCGCCGCCGCGATCGCCACCACGGCCGCGATCGCGACCGCCACCTGCTGCTGCCGGATGGCCTGGGTCAACGGGTCCTCCGGGACGGTCAACGCCAGGAAGGCGCCCGGTTCTCCGGGGACCGCGACGTCGCGAACCCGGACCGCGGTACCGGCCATCAACTCCGTTCTGGTCGCGTCCTCGGCCACGGCGGCCTCCGTGGACCCACCGGATACGACGGCGGGTAACGGGAGAGCCGGTGCCATGTCGACTGTGTCGGCGGGGGTTGTGTCGGCCGGCATCGCCAATGTCACCGAGTCGAGCGTCCGGTCGATCTGCTCGGAGCCGTTCACCCGCAGGAACACCGCGATGGCCGCGCCGATGGCGACGATGACGACGGCCGCGGACAGCGCCGACACGATGGCGACCCGCGTTCGCAGCGACAGCGACCGCCTCACGGTTGCGCTCGCAGGACGAAGCCGACGCCGCGGACCGTGTGCAGGACTCGTGGCATCGAGTTCGCCTCCAGTTTCTTGCGTAGATAGGTGACGAAGACGTCGACCACGTTGGTGTCGGCGTCGAAGTCGTAGCCCCACACCAGGCGCAGCAGCTGGGGGCGGCTGAGCACGACGCCCGCGTTCTCCGCCAGCGCGCCGAGCAGGTCGAATTCGCGCTTGGTCAGGTCGAGTCTGCGGCCCGCGACGTGGGCGCGCCGCCCCGGCAGGTCCACCTCCAGGGCCCCGACCGTGACGGTCCCGGCGGGCGTCGCGGCCAGGGGCGCCCGCCGCAGCAGCGCCCGCAGCCGGGCCACCAGTTCGCCGAGCTCGAACGGCTTGGTCAGGTAGTCGTCCGCGCCGGCCTCCAGACCCGCGATTCGGTCACCGACGGAGCTGCGCGCACTGAGCACGCAGATCGGCACCTCGTTGCCCATCGCCCGCAGCGCGGTGACCACGCCAACGCCGTCGAGGCCCGGCATGTTCACATCGAGGACGATCGCGGCGGGGCATTCGTCGGACACGGCCCGCAGGGCGGAGGCGCCGTCCGTCGCGGTCTCGGTGTGAAAACCGGACAGACGGAGCCCCCGTTCCAGCGAGGCCAGGACCTTGGGGTCGTCGTCGACGACGAGGATGCGGGCGGTATCGGTCACCGCATCCATGGTGCCAGGGCCGCGAGGGTGTCCTAGCAGGCGCGAGCCACGGTCACGGCGCCTGCCGGGGCGTTCTCGTCCATCTGGATGGTCAGCACCTGCGCCAACTCCGCGGGCAGATCTGCCGGACCGGGGATGCGAATGACGGTGGGGGCCGCCATCCCCTCGGCTTCGGCCGGGATCGGCACCTGGATCTCGGCCGGTGCGGCCTCGACGGCCTCCGTGGCCGGGACGGTCGGGGTGGCCGGCACCGCGGTGCCGGCCTCGATCATCTTCTGCAGCGTCTCCGGGCTGAGTTCGATGGCCGCCGCCGCGCAGGTCGCCTCGTCCAGCGGCGCGCCGAGCACCGCGGGGGCCGACTCGCCGACGGCGACCGCCGGGCCCTGCGGGATGGCGTCGTTCGCCCACGCCACGCCGGGCACCGTGATCGCGGCGGCGACCGCCAGTCCGGCGGCCGCGATCCCGGCGCGCTTGCGGACGACGACGGTGTTGAGGGACTTACGCATTGGGGTCTCCTTCGGTCTTGTCGGAGCCGGAAGTGGCCTCGACACGACCCAAGGTAGGGACGAAAAACTCGGCGCCCGTTAGCGAATCATTAGGGGTTCGTTAGACCCGCACCGGCATCGTCCGGCGCTGGATCCGCAGCCACACCGCGAAGCCCCAGACCACGAAGCCCGCGTAGACCAGGTACAGGATCGCCGACGGGTAGTAGCCGGCCTCGAGCAGCAGCGGGACGCCGACGACGTCGACGGCGATCCAGATCAACCAGAACTCGGTCCAGCCGCGGGCCATCCCGTAGGTGGCGAGCATCGAGCCCATGAAGATCCACGCCTCCGCCCACGGGCCATAGGACCCGAGCCGGGCGAAGATCTGCGCGAACGCCACGGTGCCCGCGCCCATCGCGAGCACCAGCAGGAGCCGGTCCCGCGGCGGCGCCCACCGGGGCAGCACCGCCTGGCCGGACTCGTGCCGCGAACGCACCCACTGCGTCCAGCCGTACACGCTCACGCTGATGAACATCAGCTGGCGGCCTGCCTGGCCGTACAGGTTCAGCTCCTGTGGGGTGTGGAACAGCGCGCCCATGAACACGGTGAACAGCAACGCATTTCCGGCGATGCCGACCGGCCACGCCCACACCACGCGCTTCATCCCGCCGATCGCGGACGCGATGCCGAAGGTGTTGCCGACGATCTCGCGCCACAGGATCGTGGCCCCGCCGATGTGCAGTTCCGCATCGAACAGGGCGAGCAGCGGGTTCACGGAGCTAGTCGGCGGTCGCGACGAGCGGCTCGAGGGTCAGCTCCGGAAGCTCCTTCTGCAGGTACTGCAGCCGCCACTTGTCGCTGATCAGGGCGAGCATCACACCGTCGGACCTGGTGAAGACCTCGACCCCGCGCTGGCGGCCCAGCTCGGTGGCCGACTCGGCGTCCGTGCGGCGAGCCAGCGCGTACGGCAGGCCCTCCATCCGGGCCTCCACCGAGAACTCCGCCTTCATCCGCGCGGCCACCACCTCGAACTGCATCGGGCCGACGGCCGCCATCACCGGAGCCGCGTCGCCGCGAATGTCGTTGCGCAGCACCTGGACCACGCCCTCGGAGTCGAGCTGCTCCACGGCGCGGCGGAACTGCTTGTACTTGCTCGCGCTCTCCGCGCGCAGCACCGAGAAGTGCTCGGGCGCGAACGAGGGGATCGGCGGGAACTCCACCTTCTTGTCCGTGAACAGGGTGTGGCCGGGGGCAAGGGCGGTCGCGTTCACCAGGCCGACCACGTCGCCCGGGTACGCCGATTCGACGGTGGAGCGCTCGCGGCCGAACACGGTCTGCGCGTACTTGGTGGTGAAGGGCTTGCCGGTCTGGGCATGCGTGACGACCATCCCGCGCTCGAAGACACCGGAGACGATCCGCATGAACGCCAAGCGATCTCGGTGGCTCGTGTCCATGCCCGCCTGCACCTTGAACACCACCGCGCTGAACGGATCGGTGACCTCGCGCGAGGCGCCCTTGATGTCGTCGCGCGGGCCGGGGGCTGGCGCGAGCGCCACCAGGGTGTCGAGGATCTGCCGGACGCCGAAGTTCAGCATCGCGGAGGCGAAGATGACAGGGGAGGTCTGTCCGGCCAGGAACATCTCCTGGTCGTGGTCCTGCCCGCTGGCGGAGAGCAGCTCGCTCTCCTCGACCGCGGTCTCCCAGTCGGAGCCGTCACGGGCCGCGGCCGCGTCCGCGTCGAGGATCTCCTCGGGTGCGATCGTGGCGCCGCCCGCGGTGCGGGTGAACCGGATGTACTCCTGCGGGGCGCCGTCCTCGCCGCGCCGCAGCAGGCCGCGGAAGTCGCCCGCGATGCCCACCGGCCAGTACAGGGGAGTCGGGGTCAGGCCGATCCGCTCGTGGATCTCGTCGAGCAGCTCCAGCGGGGTCTGGCCCGGGCGGTCCCACTTGTTGATCACGGTGATGACCGGGATGCCGCGGTGGCGACACACCTGGAACAGCTTGAGGGTCTGCGGCTCGAGGCCCTTGGCGGCGTCGATGAGCATGACCGCGGCGTCGACCGCGGTGAGCACCCGATAGGTGTCCTCCGAGAAGTCGGAGTGACCTGGGGTGTCGACGAGGTTGATGACGCTGATCGGATCGTTCGGCTCGGACTCGCCGGACTTGTAGTTGAACTGCAGCGCGGTCGAGCTGACCGAGATGCCGCGGGCCTTCTCCATCTCCATCCAGTCCGAGACGGTGGACCGGCGACCGGCCTTGCCGTGCACGGCGCCCGCCTCCGAGATCATCTTCGCGTGCAGCGCGAGGGCCTCGGTCAGTGTGGACTTACCGGCGTCCGGGTGCGAGATGACCGCGAAGGTCCGTCGCCGGGTGGCCTCGGCGGCCAGGCCCTTCGGCGTCGCGGGGGTCCCGGCCGAGGCGACCTCCGCGGGGGCGTCGGGGGAGGTGGAGGCAGACGCCGGCGCGGGCTCGGTGGTCACCGGGATTCCTAACTGATATGAGACGGACAAGATGGCGAAACGCCAATATGCCAGGCTACCCGTGCGGGTGACGCCTATGCTCGAGTGCACCCCGAACCAGGCCGTGGCCCCCGGGAGTAACGGCCGAATTGCGTTTCCGGAAGTACCAGTGAGGGCTCTGGGGCCCTCGGTGCGGCGTCCTCCGCGCCCGACCGCCTCGTCCCTCCATCGTGCGGAGGAGGGCGTCATGAGCCGGTTCACCGAAGAGATGTATGCCAACGCTGCGGACAGTGTCCATGGGCTCGTGACCGGGGAACCGGACAGTCCGCACCGCCAGGTCTGGAGCGAGATCCATGCGGTCGCCCGCGCGATGGCAGGCGCGCTCGCGGCCGCGGGCATCGGACACGGCGACGCGATCGGGATCCTCGCCGGTCAGCCGGTGGACATTGCCCCGTCCGTGCAGGCCATCTGGATGCGCGGTGCCTCCGTGACCATGCTGCACCAGCCGACTCCGCGCACCGACCTGACCGTCTGGGCGGAGGACACCGAGACGGTCATCGGCATGATCTCGGCCAAGGCTGTCGTCCTCGGCGCACCCTTCGACGCGGCGGCGCCGCTGCTCGAGGAGCGCGGCATCAGGGTCGTCACGATCGGGGACCTGCGCGCGGGACCGGACATCGATCCGGTGCGGACCGCCGAGTCCGACATCGCCCTGCAGCAGCTCACGTCAGGGTCGACGGGGTCACCCAAGGCCGTGCAGATCACGCACGGGAACTTCTACACGAACTCCTGGGCGATGCTGTCCCGGATCAAGTTCTCGGTCGACGACGACGTGATGGTGAGCTGGCTGCCGCTGTTCCACGACATGGGCATGGTCGGTTTCCTCACCCTGCCGATGCAGATCGGTGCCGAGATCGTCAGCATCACGCCGATGGACTTCCTCACCTCGCCGCTGTTGTGGGCGGAGCTGATGGGCAAGTACCGGGGCACGGTCACCGCCGCGCCGAACTTCGCGTACTCCCTGCTCGCCAGGCGGCTCGCGCAGGCCGAGGACGGCATCGTGGACCTGTCGACGGTGCGCTGCCTGCTCAACGGTGCGGAGCCGGTGGACGCCGAAACGATGCTCGCGCTCGCGGAGGCGGGGGCACGATTCGGGCTTGACCCGTCGGCGCTGGCGCCGACGTACGGGATGGCGGAGGTGACCCTCGCGGTCTCCCTGCCCCAGCCGGGTCAGGGATTGGTGCTGGACCTGGTGGATCCGGACCTGTTCGAGGCGGGCGGCCTGGCGGTGCCGACCGACCGTGCCAATGCCCGCCGGCTCCCGACCCTCGGCCCGCTGGTGTCCGGCCTGGAGGGGCGCATCGTCGGTGAGGACGGACGGGTGCTCCCACGCCGAGCGGTCGGCATCATCGAGCTGCGGGGTGGGTCCGTCACCCCCGGCTACCTCACTGTGGACGGGCACAGGCCCGCGCAGGACTCGGACGGGTGGTTCAACACCGGCGACGTCGGGTATTTCACCGAAGAGGGCCTGATGGTGGTGTGCGGGCGCGTCAAGGACGTGATCATCATGGGCGGGCGCAACGTCTACCCGACCGACATCGAGCGGGCCGCGTGCACCGTCAGGGGGGTGCGGCCCGGCAATGCCGTCGCGGTGCGGCTCGATGCCGGGCAGAAGCGGGAGTCGTTCGCGGTCGCGGTGGAGACCAACGACCACGAGGACCCCGAGGAGGTCAAGCGGATCGAGCACGAGGTGGTGCACGCGGTGGTCTCGGAGGTCGGCGTCCGACCGAGGACGGTGGCCGTGCTCGGTCCTGGCAGCATCCCGAAGACGTCCTCCGGCAAGCTGCGGCGCGGTCGGTCGGCGTCGCTGGTGAGCGGGGCGTGATCCGGCGGAGCGTCGGCGGGCCGGCTATTCGCGGATGCTGACCTCGGCGGTCGAGCCGTCGAAAGTGAACGATCCGGCCGGCCCTCGGCAGGACATGGACTTGCCGTCGAGGGCGGTACACGACAGCTCTCCGACCGTGAGCGTCGAGCCGGGCGGCAGCAATTGGCCCGTGATGAAGGCCCCGGCGACGTTGACGACCTTGCTGACCCCGTCGGGCTCGATGACGATCGCGTCGGCGGGCGCCCGCACGCCGGTCTGGGGGTCGACGATCGGCGGATCCGACTTCGGCAGGGGGAGGTCACACAGCATGTGCGGCGCCTGGTTGTCAGCCTGGTTGGGGTTGAACCAGCAGCCCGCGACCCCGGAGACGAGGTGGAACACATGTTTCCCGTCGCCGATCGAATACTCGGCGGGATCGACCTGGACCGCCTCGGCGGCGGTGGCCACCCCTGGGGTATCCGAATTCGCGCAGCCGCCCACCAGTATCCCGGTCACCAGCACGAGCCCGGCACCTGCTGCGCCACCCCACCGAACCACTACGCCCCCTGCGTCATTCTCGATCTCCACACGATCGCGACGTCCGCCGCATAGCCCAGATAGTAGCCAGCCCGGTTCGATCAGTGCAGTTGGTTCTGCGCGGCCTCGAGCCCGACGCGGAGCAGCAACTCGACGGCGTCCGCTGCCTCCTCGCAGACCAGGTCCAGTTCTTTGCGCTCGACCGATGAGAACGGCTTGAGCACGTAGTCCGCGGGATCCATCCGGCCGGGCGGCCGACCGATGCCGACGCGGGCGCGCAGGTAGTCCTTGGTGCCGATCGCGCCGGAGATCGAGCGGAGGCCGTTGTGCCCGCCCTCGCCGCCACCGAGCTTGAGCCGGAGCGTGCCGAAGTCCAGGTCCAGCTCGTCGTGCACGACCACGAGATTCGCGGGTTCGACCGAGAAGAACCGGGCGAGCGCGGCCACCGGCTTGCCGGACAGGTTCATGTACGAGCGCGGCTTCGCCACGATCACCTGACGGCCCGCGATGCGCAGCGTGACCGCGTCCGAGCCGCTTTTCTTGTGTGCGGTGAACCGGGCCCGCTCGCGGGCGGCCAGGGCGTCGACCACCATGAACCCGACGTTGTGCCTGGTGCGTTCGTACTGCGGTCCTGGATTTCCCAGCCCGACGACGAGGGCAGTTGATTCGGATGGCTGGGTCAACGCGGTCGGCTCTCGGTCGTAGGGGTGGGGCCGCGAACGGCAACGGCGCGCCGTCCCTCGCGGGATGGCGCGCCGTTGACGTTAGCGCTGCACTGATGTGTGCGGTGGAGCGACTCAGCCCTCGGCGGACTCGGCCTCGGCGGCGGTCTCCTCGGCGGGGGCCTCGGCACCCTCGACGCCCGCACCCTCGGCCTCCATGGCCTCGGCGGACGGGGCGGCGACGATGTTGACGACCAACACCTCGGGGTCACCCTGGAGGGTGGCGCCCGCGGGCAGGGTCAGGGCGGATGCCAGGATCTGGCTGCCGACCTCGAGGCCCTCGACCGAGACCTCGATGGACTCGGGCAGGTTCATGGCGTCGGCCTCGACGGAGACGGTGGCGGCGTCCTGGGCGACCAGGCTGCCGGCTGCGGCCTCACCGATGACGACGACGGGCACCTCGACGGTGACCTTCTCGCCCTTCTTGATGACCAGCAGGTCGGCGTGCTCGATGTAGTTGCGGATCGGGTGGACGACGACCGACTTGGTGAGCGCGATCTGCTCCGTGCCCTCGATGTCGAGGGTGAGGACGGCGTTGGTGCCGTGCGCGCGCAGGACCTTGGCGAACTCGCGGGCGTTCAGCGCGAGGTGGCGCGGCTCTTCCTGGTGGCCGTAGAGGACCGCGGGGACCTGGCCGTCGCGGCGGGCGCGGCGTGCGGCACCCTTGCCGAACTCGGTGCGGACGGCGGCTTCGAGGCGATTGGCATCGGTCGACATGGGGAAACAGCTCCTACGGCTCACATCAGATTTGATTCGGTGGCATTGCGGTGATCTCGACGGGGGCGGACGAACGCGCACGGCCCGGAGCGCAAACTGCTCGAAAGGTAGCCGTAGCCGCGTCGATCACGGTGAGCCAACGAAGTGGTTCACCCTCGCCGAGACAACGCAGGCCAGCATACCGGAGATGCCTGACCCCCCGCGAATCGGCCTCGACACGCGTCCGGTGCGCAATCGAGCGGGGGTCGGGGGTGGCCGTTAGGTTTGGACGGAGATCGAAGGACACCACAACTCCAGGGAGCATCGATGACTGACGTAACCGCCGCGCTGGCGCCGCTGGGCGTGCTCGCCCCGTTCGCCGGCCACTGGGCGGGCTCCGGCGAGGGGCACTACCCGACGATCGAGGATTTCGCATACGACGAGCAGGTCAACCTGACGCCGATCGGGAAGCCCTTCCTGACCTACCTGTCCCGGACCCGCAAGCCGGGCGGCGGGCCGCCGATGCACACCGAGAACGGTTACCTGCGGCTCACCGGCGGGGACAGCGTCGAGCTGCTGGTCAGCCAGCCAACGGGATTCGTCGAGATCCATCAGGGTGAGGTCCGCGACGGCGTGCTCGAGATGACGGCGCTGACGCTCAGTCGGTCCCCGAACGCGAAGCCCGTGCACGAGATCCGCCGACGCTGGGTGGTCGCGGGAGATCTGCTCACCTACGACCTGTGGATGGCGCACGACGCGACGCCGCTCACCCACCACCTGCACGCCGAGCTGCGCAGGCAGGACCAGACCGGCTAGAGCGCCGCGACCGCCTCGACGAGCCGCTCGAGGTCCTCGAACGAGTTGAAGCAGTGCGGCGACGCCCGCACCACCGCCTCCAGGTCCCGGTTGCTCATGTCCACCAGCGTCGAGCCGCGGCCGCTGACGGTCACCGTGATGTCCTTGGCGGCCAACGCTTCCCGCACGGCCGCCGGGGCCACCCCGTCGACGGTGAAGGAGACGATGCCGCTGCGGGTGTGGCCGAGATCGCGCACCGTCGCGCCGGGGACCGTGGCCAGCCCGGCGCGCGCGGCCTCGGCACGCTCCGACACCGCGGCGCTCACCTCGTCGATCCCCAGTTCGAGCAGATAGCGGACCGCCGCGCCCAGGCCGAGCCGGCCCGCGACGCTGCACTCCCAGAACTCGAACCGCGACGCGTCGCCGGCCATCCGGTAGCCGTCGGTCGCCGTCCACTGCGCGCCGTGCAGGTCAAGCGCGGCGGGTTCGAGGGTGCCTGCCAGCTCGGGGCGCACGTAGAGGAATCCGGTGCCCCGTGGGGCCCGCAGCCACTTGCGGCCCGTCGCCGAGAGCGCATCGACGCCGAGCGTGGCGACGTCCACCGGGATCTGGCCGACCGACTGACAGGCGTCGAGAAGAACCAGCGCGCCGACGCCGCGCGCCAGGTCCACCACCTCACGGACGGGATTGATCAGCCCGCCGTTGGTCGGCGCGTGCACCAGCGACACCAGGCGCACCCGCTCGTCGAGCATCCGGGAGAGGGCGTCGAGGTCGATCTCCCCGGTCGGCGTGGACGGGACCACCTCGACGACCGCGCCGGTCGCACGGGCGCGCTGCAGGGCCGCGATGGCGTTGCTGGCGTACTCGACCTCGGTGATCAGGACTCGATCGCCCGGGGCGAGCGGCACCGCGTAGAAGAAGTCGGTCCACGCCCTGGTCGCGCTCTCCACCAGCGCGAAGTCTCCTGCCTGGGCGCCGAGCAGCTCGCCGAGCGCGGTCTTCACGTCGGCCAGGTCGGCGGCGCGCTCCCCGGCGGCGAGGTAGCCGCCGATCTCGGCTTCCCGTCGCAGGTGGGCGATGACCGCCTCGAGCACCGGCTCGGGGGACAGCGACGAGCCGGCACTGTCGAGGAAGACCTTGTCGAGGCAGCCGGGCGTATCGCGGCGTAGGCGTTGCTGATCGAGCATCTTCACGGCCCTCCGGACTGACTGAGCTGGCGTTGTCTGTCGGACAGTACCGTCGCCGCAGTCGGCGCGACGGGTGCGCGATCGGCGATCGCGGTTTAGTGTCGGTGACGGTCTCTATTGTCGAATTCGTACTTGCCGAACACGCGCCGCCGACGATCGGAGCAGCTGATGGCGATGGCAGTGGATTCGCGCCGGCTCACCACCCGAGCCGCCGCGGAGGCGTACGTCGGTGGTGTCTGTTTCAAGCTCGGCCCACCCCGGCTCATCGGTGCCGAACTGGAATGGCTGACCGCTCGTGATGACCCCGCGCGGAGCAGGCCGGACCTCGGCGACATCGCCGCTGCGCTGGGGCCGCACGCACCGACATCGATTGCCCCCTCTTCACCCGCTCTGAGTCTGCCGAGCGGAAGCGCCGTCACCATCGAACCCGGCGGCCAGATAGAACTCTCCAGTGCGCCCCTGTCCTCGGCCGAGGACCTGTGTGTCGCGCTCGCCGCCGATGAGGCCGTCCTTCGTCGCCTGCTGAGGGCGGCGGGAATCACCGTCCGTTCCCATGCCGCCGACCGGTCCCGCCAGGCCGAGCGGTTGCTGCGACTGCCCCGGTACCGGGCCATGGAGGAGCGGTTCGACGGGATCGGTCCGTTCGGCAGGCTGATGATGTGCAACACCGCGGCCACCCAGGTGAGCGTCGACGCGGGGGCGGACCCGCCCGAGGTGGCCGCCCGCTGGCGGTTGCTGCACGACGCCGGGCCCGCGTTGCTCGCGGCCTTCGCCTGCTCGCCCCGGCTGCGCGGGACACCGGACGGCGGGTGGGCCTCGCAGCGGATGCGGACCTGGCTCGAGCTCGATCCGGACCGGACCCGGCCGCTGCACACCGCCGATCCGATCGCCGACTACGGCCGCTGGGCGCTCGACGTGCCGCTGCTCTGCGTGACCGGTGGACGGGGCGCGGATTCCGACGGCGACTGGTCGGCGCCGCCGGGTGCCACTTTCGCGGACTGGATCGCTGGGGCGCTCGACGCCGAGATCGACAGGCGCCCGGACCTCGCCGACCTCGACTACCACCTGACCACGCTGTTCCCTCCCATCCGGGCCGCGGGCCACCTGGAGGTGCGGTACCTGGACGCACAGCCGGGCGACCTGTGGCGGGTGCCCATCGCGGCGCTGGCCGCGCTGCTCGGCGACCGGGACACCGTCGCGGAGGCCACCGCGATCGCGGCGTCGACCGCGGGACGGTGGCGCGACGGCGCCGAGTTCGGGCTCCGTGACGGCGAACTGCGCCGCGCCGCAAGCGAATTGCTGTTCCTGGCCGCGGCGCGGTCGCCCCGGTTCGAGGAGGAGCTCGCGTCCGCCGCCGAGCGATGTTGCCGCGGAATGACCCCAGCAGAGGAGTACCACCGATGACCGCCGGCCCCTCGACCCGCCCGACGGCACCCGAAACCCCGACACCCGAGGCGCTGCGCGCCCAACTCGCGACGGTGCTGGCCCGCGCCCGCGCCCGCAGCGCGGCCCTCACCGACTGCGTCGACGAGTCGGAACTGATCGCGCAGCACTCGCCGCTGATGAGCCCGCTGGTGTGGGACCTCGCGCACATCGGCAACCAGGAGGAGCTGTGGCTGGTTCGCGACGTGGGCGGCCGCGAACCGGTTCGCCGCGACATCGACGAGATCTACGACGCCTTCAAGCATGCTCGCGCGGACCGGCCCGCATTGCCGTTGCTGAACCCGGCGGAGGCGCGCGGCTACGTCGCCGAGGTCCGGGACAAGGTGTGGGACATCCTCGACCGTTCGCCGCTGGCTGGCAGACCGGTCGAGCGGGACGGTTTCGCGTTCGCGATGATCGCCCAGCACGAGCAGCAGCACGACGAGACGATGCTGGCCACCCACCAGTTGCGCAGCGGCCCAGCGGTCTTGCGCGCCGTCCCGGCGCCGGACCCCGTGCGCGCGGTGACACCGGACGAGGTGGTGATCCCCGGCGGGGAGTTCACCATGGGCACCTCAACGGATCCCTGGGCGCTGGACAACGAGCGGCCCGCGCACGCGGTGAACGTCGCGACCTTCGCGCTCGACGTCGCCCCGGTCACCAACGGGCAGTACCGGGAGTTCATCGCGGACGGTGGGTACGAGCGCGCCGAGTTGTGGAGCGAACGCGGCTGGGCGCACCGCCGGTCGGCAGGCCTGACGGCGCCGCAGTTCTGGGAGCGCGACGCGGCGGGGGACTGGCGGCGGAGTTGGTTCGGGACGCTCGCGCCGCTGAACCCGAACCAGCCGGTGGTGCACGTCTGCTATTTCGAGGCGCAGGCGTACGCCCGGTGGGCGGGCAAGCGGCTGCCCACCGAGAGCGAGTGGGAGAAGGCCGCCCGGTGGGACCCAGCGACCCGGCGATCTCGCCGATACCCCTGGGGCGATGAGGAACCCGGCTCCGGGCACGCGAACCTCGGGCAGCGGCACCTCGAGCCCGCCGGTGTCGGCGCGTACCCGCGCGGCCGGTCCCCGCACGGCGTGGACCAGCTGATCGGCGACGTCTGGGAATGGACCTCGTCGGACTTCCTGCCCTATCCGGGTTTCGCGGCGTTCCCCTACCGGGAGTACTCGGAGGTCTTCCACGGCGGCGACTACAAGGTGCTTCGCGGCGGCTCGTTCGGCACCGACCCGGTGGCCTGCCGCGGTACCTTCCGCAACTGGGACCATCCCGTGCGGCGGCAGATCTTTGCTGGATTCCGCTGTGCGCGCGACGTGCAGGAGAGCGCGTAGATGTGCAGGCATCTGGGTTATCTGGGCCCACCGCGCGCGGTGGGTGAACTGATCACCGCCGGATCGCACAGTCTGCGTGACCAGTCCTGGGCGCCGCGGGACATGCGCAGGGGCGGCACGATCAACGCGGACGGATTCGGTGCGGCGTGGTGGCAGGGTGATCCGGGATCGCCGGACGGGGTGCAGGCGTACCGGAATCCGGTGCCGATGTGGGCGGACCCCGCGGTCGACGGGGTGCTCGGTCAGGTCCGGTCGGGTGCCGTGGTCGCGGCGGTCCGCTCGGCGACGGTCGGCATGGCGCTCGAGCGCGCAGCGTGCGCCCCGTTCACCGGCGACGGGTGGGCACTGAGCCACAACGGCCGGATCGTGGGCTGGCCGGATTCGATGGCCGGGCTCGCCGAGTGGTTGCCTGCCGTGGAGCTGCTGCGGATGCCGGCGCTGACGGACTCGGCCCTGCTGTGGACCCTGGTGCGGCGCCGCCTGGATGCGGGCAAGCCGGCCGCCGCGCTGGCGTCGGTGATCGCCGACGTCCTCGAGGCCGCCCCCGAATCGCGGCTGAACCTGTTGTTGGGCAACGGGACGACGCTGTGGGCGACCACCGTCTACCACTCGCTGTCGGTGAAGGTGGACGAGCTCAGCGCGATGATCTCGTCGGAGCCGATCGACGACGACCCGGGCTGGCAGCCCGTACTGGATGGGCACCTCGTCGAGGCGCGACCGGGACACCTGAACATCACCGAGTTGGGAGACCACCTATGAGCGAACCGACCCTGGAGATCCACTTGGCGCCGGAGCAGCTGCTCGGCTCCCTGCGCGAGGACGCCCTGATCGGGCTCACGTCGACACCGAAGTGGCTGCCGCCCAAGTGGTTCTATGACGCCAGGGGCAGCGAGCTGTTCGAGGAGATCACCAGGCTGCCCGAGTACTTCCCGACCCGAACCGAGCGGGAGCTGCTGCGGGCGAGCGCCGCAGACATCGCGGAGGCCACCTCCGCGCAGATCCTCGTCGAGCTGGGCTCTGGTTCCTCGGAGAAGACCCGGTTGCTCCTGGGCGCGCTGACCGAGCACGGAACGCTGGAGCGCTATGTGCCGCAGGATGTGTCGGAGGCCGCGCTGGCGTCCGCAGTCGGGCAGCTCGCCGACGAGTTCCCGTCGCTGGCCGTGCACGGAATCGTCAGCGACTTCACCGACACCCTGCACAACCTGCCGCGGGGCGGCACGAGGATGATCGCGTTTCTCGGCGGCACCCTCGGCAACCTGGTCCCCGACGAGCGGGCCGGGTTCCTGGCGTCGATCGCCGAGGTGCTCGACGAGGGGGAGCAGCTGCTGCTGGGCGTCGGGCTGGTCACCGACCCGGCGGTGCTGGTTCCGGCCTACGACGACGCGGCGGGGGTGACCGCACAGTTCAACAGGAACGTCCTGTCGGTGCTCAACGAGCAACTCGGCGCCGACTTCGATGTGGATCGGTTCCGGCACGTGGCGCTCTGGGACGAGACGAACGAGTGGATCGAGATGCGGCTGGAGGCCGCCGAGGCGATGAGCGTGTGTCTGCCGGGTATCGGCCTGGACGTGCGCTTCGACGCGGGGGAGCAGATGCGCACCGAGATCTCGGCGAAGTTCCGCGTGGAGGGCATCGGCAAGGAACTCGACGCCGCGGGGTTCGGCAGCGATCGGGTGTGGACCGATCCGGACGAACGATTCGCGCTGATCCTGGCGGACAAGAAATAGACCAGAGCCGGGCCCGCACGGTGTTCGTGCGGGCCCGGCTCTGCGACACGGCTACCCGGCCGGGCTCGGAGCCGGAGTGGTGGTGGTCGGGACGGTCGTGGTGGCCGCCACAGCGGTGGTCGGGGGCTTCGCGACGGCAGGCGCCGAGTCCTGGGAGTCAACCGGGGCGGCGGCCTCCGCGGTGGGGGCCGCGCTCGGCGTCGTAGTGGGTGTCGATGCCGATCCGGAGGACGGAGCCGTCGATGTTTCGGTGGGCGCCGCCGTGGTCGTGGTCGTGGTCGGCGCGGCGGACTCGGTTGCCGTCACGGTGCCCGCCACGGACGCCGTGCTCGGCGCCGTCGGCGCGGACGTGGCAGTGGCCGTGGCCGACGAGAGGGCCGCGGCCAGGCTTCCGGCGTCCGGCTTCGCCGCCGGGTCGATCGCCTGTCCGTTCTGTGCCTGCTGAGCAAGATGCGTCAGCCACGCAGCGGCGTACTCGGCGGAGGTCAGCGGCTTCCCGTTGGCGGCATCGTTGTCGCGCCAGTAGTCGAAGTGGTGACCGACGTCCTTGGCGAGCGTCAGCTGGTAGGGATCGCTCAGGACGACCGGAATTGTGTTCTGGTTCGTCGTGATGAGCCCGATGATCTCCTTGAACACCTTCTGCGGGAGGTAGGCCAGCGGCGACATCTCGTCGGCGGAGATCGACTGGGCCTTCGCCGGGGCCTTCGCGGCCTCACCGGGCTTGTACGACGGGGAGGACACCGTCAGCAGCACGTCGAGGAAGGTCTGGTCGCCCTTCATCCAGTCCGGCTGGGACCGAACCTCCGCGAACGCGTTGAACGCGATCTGGCTGAGTGCGACGGCGACATCCTGTCCCGTCGCAGGCGTGAGGCCCTCGCGCTCGAGGGTGTCGACGTTCAGTTGCCTGCCCACGTTGATCGCGAGCTGCAACAGCGAGATGTTCTCCGGCACCGCGCAGGTGAAGTCCTTCTCAGAGCAGAACGACGCGACCTTGCCGCCCAACGCGCCGAAATCGTCGCCGCCGGTGTCCGGGAGGGCGCCCGCTCCTGCGGTCGGGTTGGTGCCGTTCTGGTACTGCCGGTCGAATCCGTCCGGATTGGCAAACGGATTCTTCGCCCCTGGGAACGGGCCCTGACCATTCGCGCGGCCCGCGTCGGCCAGGATGACCACGCCGACGACGTTGCCCGGATTCACGATCCCGTATTCGCCGTTGGTGTCCGCGTCCTGATGGCCGACGTCCATCGCGACCCGCCGGGCGACGTCCGCGCCCTCGCTGTACCCGACGACGGCGAACTTCGTGTCCGGGCACGCCACCCGGATCTCGCGCATCACCGATTCGGTGTTGGCCACGCCCTTGGCGACGGCGCCCTCGTAGCTGCTCATGTTCGCGGGGTAGGCGATGTAGACGGCGGCATACGCCTTCGGATCGACGACACCGTTCGGTGCGTTGATCACCGGATCGACCCAGTGGCTGCTGTAGTCGCTCGACAAAGCGGCAGGCAGCGCCTCGCCGTTGGGTCCGACCAGCATCTTCGTGGTGCCCGCCACGGGCGTGTCATTGCGGCCGGCGATCGAGATGGTCACCATGTCGTGGCACTCGGTCACCGACGATGTGAGCTCGGTGTCCGCGGTGCGCGGCGCCGGGGACAGGGCCCACGTCAGCCCGAGTATCGCCGTCACCCCCAGGACGGCCGGCACGATGGCGGCCGAGGCTATCCGATGGCGTGCGATGAAACCACGAACTGTCATGTCGTCTCCCCATTCCGACTACCGAGGCACGCGTCGGTACTACCCCCCGAGCGGTGCGTCACATCACCAGATACATCGTGACACGAGTCGGAAGTGCTACATGCGATCTCGATGATTGATTTGGCTACAGCGTCAGCTGCATGAATGTCATGTCCAACCAGCGCCCGAACTTCATCCCGACCTCGGGCATCACGGCGACGGTCCGGAAGCCGAACCGCTCGTGCAATGCGATCGAGGTGGTGTTGCCGGACTCGATGCTGGCCACCATCACGTGCACGCTGCCCGCCTTGGCCCGCTCTATCAGCGCCGCCATCAGCTGGGACGCGATCCCCTTGCGGTGGTGGTCGACATGCACGTACACCGAGTTCTCCACCGTGTACCGGTAGCCGGTCTTGGCCCGCCACACGCCGTAGGACGCGTAACCCGCCACCCGGCCGTCGGATTCCGCGACGAGCACCGGATAGCCGGCCCTGCGGCGGGCCTCGAGCCACTCGCGGCGGTCCTCGACGTCCACCGTCTCCTCGTCCCAGATGGCGGTGGTGTTGAGCACCGCCTCGTTGTGGATCTCGAGGATGCCGGGCAGATCGTGGTGGTCGGCGTCGCGGATCAACAGGCTCACCGCCTCATCGTGCCGCACCGGGACGGTCCGCCGCATCGGGACCGTCGGCTCAGCCGTCGATGCCGCGGCGGGTCTTCTCCAGCGCGGCCAGCATGCGCAGGATCGAGGCCTTCTGGTTGCCGAGATCGGTGAGCCGGGCGCGGGCCGCAAGGCCCTGACCGGCCTCCGCGACGGTGATCTGCTCGTCGACCGACGCGAGCTGGTCCAGCAGGCCGGTGACGCGCGCCTCGAGGGTCGCCATGTCGACGGTGGTGGTCGGTGCCGACGCGGCCGGGGTCGAGGCCGAGGATGCGGCCTTCGGGGCGGCCGTGCGGCGGGGTGCGGGCGCGGTCTCCGCGACGACCGCGGCGGCGCGCGGCCGCAGGGCCTTGCGGACCAGGGCCGGGTCCGGCGGGGTCTCGAGCTTGATCTGGTTCAGCACGGCGCGGGCGTCGCGGGCGGTGACGCGCCACTCCCGCTCTTCCTCGTCGTCGGACTGCAGCGTGCCGCCGAGCGGGCGCAGACCGTACATCCCGAGGAAGCGCCGGGCGCCCTCGATGATCTCCTCGTTCTCGCGGCAGGTTCCGCAGCGCGGCTCGTTGCGGTACATGTCAACCGACTCCGCGTCTCCGCACCAGACGCAGGCTCCTGGGACCCATCGCCTGGCCGTCCGCATCGTCGTTGTTCCGGACTGGCCATCGAGTGTCTGCGCGTCAATCACGACGCATGACAATAGGGCAGAGCGAAGTGGCCCTCGACACCGGCTGGCAACCAACCTGCGGTTCTGCATTCCGGCGTGATCAATCTCATGTTCATGTCCCGGCGCGGCGCGCCGCGACCCGGTCAAACGCTTGCCGCGCAAGAGGTTCCGGCACCCGTCGGGACGTCGAACGGAGCCGGTCGACGGGTCGCGGGTCAACGCTGCGGCGGGGGCGGAGGCGCGTCGCCGGGGGCGAGCTGGGCGCCTATCTTCCGGAAGATCGATTCGGCCTCGTTCTTGTACAGGCCGGCGTCGTCGAAGGCCTCCTGGTCGTAGGTGACGGCGACGGCGATCGCGACCTTCTTCGACGGCAGGTAGGCCTCCGCGGCCGCGTAGCCGGAGAACAACGGGTTCTGCATCAGCCAGTCGCCGGTGATGATGATCCCGAGCCCGTAGGTGTAGCCCTCCGACATCGTGGTGCAGGTGGGGCACCCGGGCAGGGTCGTCGTCTTGCCGCGCAGGTCGGTCGACACCATCTTCTTGTACGACTCCGCGGACAGGAGCTTGCCGGTGCCGATCGCGACCGCGGTGTCGTGCATGTCGGAGATGTCGGTGGTCTGGACGGCCCCGCGGGTGATGGTCCAGGACGGGTTCCAGTAGGTGGATTCCTCGTAGAACGGGGCGCCTGCCGGGATCTGGAGGGCCTCGCGACGCTCGGAACTGAAGGCGTGCAGGGCGGGTTCGGTGATGGCGGCGGTGCCGGGGTCGGTGGTGTTGGTCAGCCCGAGCGGGCCGAGCACCCTCTCCTGCATGAGGTCCGTCATCCGCTTGCCGGTGATCTTCTCCAGCGCCAGCCCGAGGATGACGTAGTTGGTGTGCGCGTAGTTCCAGTTGGTCCCTGGCTCGTAGAGCAGCGGCTTGGCGGTCGAGGGGGCGATGAGTTCCTCTGGGGTCCACCTGCGGAAGGGGTCGGCGTAGATGGCCGCGTCGAACTCGGTGGCGCCCAGGACGTAGTCGGGATAGCCCGAGGTCATCTGGGCCAGCTGACCGAGCGTCACGAGGTCACTGTGGGGGATGTAGGGCAGCCAGGTCGACACCTTGTCGTCGAGGCTCACCTTCCCCTCGTCGACGAGCTGGAGCAGCAGGGTGGAGACGTAGGAGATCGCCACCGCGCCGTTGCGGAAGTGCATGTCGGTGGTGGCGGGCACTCCCGTCATCGACTCCCCGACGGCCTCGGTGAGGATCTCCCTGCCGTCGACGGTGGCGCGCACGATCACCGACTTCAGGTGGCCCTCGGCCATGGCCTCGCGGACGATCGTCTTGACGGCATCGGTCTGCGCCGGATCGGCGGGTGACGGGGGTGGCGACGCGGTGTCCGTCGAGGTGCACGCGGCCACGAGGCCGACCAGGCTCACGAGCACGAGAACGCGCCGAATCATCGCCATAGTTGATCATCGCAGATCGGGCGGGCCGACCTGGTGGTTTCTAGGCCGGGGCCCCGATCACATCGGTGGCCCATTCGACCAGGGGCCGCAACGATTCCCACGCCTTGCGGACCTCGGTCGCGGTGCGCCTGGTGTCGAGCCACTTCGGGGAGGGGTACAGGCGACTGGCCGTCAGCGACTTGTGACGAAGCAGCTCGATCCGCGGATGCTCGACGGTGTAGCCGCGCGGCGTCGTCTTGAGCCGGTCGCCGCCGATCTCGAACTTCGCGGCCTCGAGGTCCCGGGTGATCGTCTCGAGCTGGCCGCCGCGGAGGTCGGTGTCGACCGCGGCACGGAAGCGTGCGACCCGATCAGGGTCGGCCTGATAGAAGCCGCCCGCCACGAAGAGCCCGCGGGCGTCGAGCTGCACGTAATAGCCGAGGGCCGGCCCCACCGCACAGAAGCCGCCCTGATGCGTCTTGTACGGCGACTTGTCCTTGGAGAACCGGACATCGCGGTACGGGCGGAACAGCTTGGCCTGCCCGAAATCGGACTCCAGCTCGGCGAGCAACGCGGCCATCGGCGCGTGCACGCTCTCGTCGTAGACGGCCTTGTGCGCCGTCCACCAGCTCTTGCTGTTGTCCGCCTCGAGGTCCTCGTAGAAGTCCAGGGCGGCGACGGGGAACCCGGAGAACGCGGTCATGTGAAAAGGCTAGCGCCTGTGCGCGGTTGACGGGTCCAGGGACTCGTCAACCGCGCACAGGCGCGAAGCGCCTAGGCGCTGCCGTTGAAGAGGGAGGTCACCGAGCCGTTCTCGAAGACCTCCTTGATGGTGCGCGCGAGCAGCGGCGCGATCGAGAGCACGGTCAGCGTCGGGAAACGCTTCTCCTCGGGGATCGGCAGCGTGTTGGTCGCGATGACCTCCTTGGCGCCGCAGGCCGCGAGCCGCTCGGCGGCCGGGTGCGAGAAGATCCCGTGCGTGGTGGCGATGATGACGTCGCCGGCACCGGCGTCCTTGAGCACCTTGACGGCGCCGGCGATGGTGCCGCCGGTGTCGATCATGTCGTCGATCAGCACGCAGGTGCGGCCGTTGACGTCACCGACGACGCGGTTGGACTTGACCTGGTTCGGGACCAGCGGGTCGCGGGTCTTGTGCACGAACGCCAGCGGCGCGCCGTCGAGGGCGTCCGCCCACTTCTCGGCGACCTTGACGCGGCCGGCGTCAGGGGAGACGACGCAGATGTTGTCGGTGCCGTAGTTCTCCCGCACGTACTCGGCGAGCTGGCCCTGCGCGTGCATGTGGTCGACGGGGCCGTCGAAGAAGCCCTGGATCTGATCGGTGTGCAGGTCGACCGTGATGATCCGGTCGGCGCCCGCGGTCTTGAGCAGGTCCGCGATCAGGCGGGCCGAGATGGGCTCGCGGCCGCGGTGCTTCTTGTCCTGGCGGGCGTACGGGTAGAACGGCAGCACCGCGGTGATGCGCTTGGCGGACCCGCGCTTGAGCGCGTCGATCATGATCAGCTGCTCCATGACCCACTGGTTCAGCGGGGCCGGGTGGCTCTGCAGCACGAATGCATCGGATCCACGCACCGACTCCTCGAACCGGACGAAGATCTCGCCGTTGGCGAAGTCGCGGGCGGTCTGCGGGGTGACCTGGATGTCCAGCTCTTTCGCGACCTGCTCGGCCAACTCGGGATGGGCGCGACCAGAGAAGAGCATCAGGTTCTTCTGGTTGTCGATCCAATTCGCGCTAGTCACTGATCTTCGCCATCCTTGTTCGTGTTTTCGGCTTGTTGCTGCTGTGCCCGCGCCGCCGCTTCGGCGGCCGCGGTGCCGGGTCGGTTCCGCTCGACCCAACCTTCGATGTTGCGCTGCTTACCCCCGGACACGGCGAGCGCGCCGGGCGGAACGTCGAACCGCAGCACCGTACCCGCACCGGTGTACGCACCGTCGCCCACCTGCACCGGGGCGACGAACATCGTGTCGGACCCGGTGCGGACGTGCGACCCCACCACCGTACGGCTCTTGCTGACGCCGTCGTAGTTGACGAACACGCTCGACGCCCCGATGTTGCTGTGCTCACCGACGGTGGCATCGCCGACATAGGTCAGGTGCGGCACCTTCGAGTGCGCCCCGATGTCGGAGTTCTTCACCTCGACGAAGGCGCCCAGCTTGCCGGCCTCGCCGAGCACGGTGCCGGGGCGCAGGTAGGTGTACGGCCCGACGGTGGCGCCCGCGCCGATCGTCGAGCGGTCGGCATGGGTGCGGATCACGGTGGCGCCCTCGCCGACGGTGACGTCGCTGAGGGTCGAGTCCGGGCCGATGACGGCGTCCTCGCCCACGGTGGTGCGGCCGCGCAGCTGCACGCCGGGCTCGATGGTCACGTCGGGCCCGAGCTCCACGTCGACGTCGATCCACGTGCTCGACGGGTCGATGACGGTGACCCCGGCGCGCATGTGTCGTTCCAGGATCCGACTGTTCATCTCCGCGGCCACTTTCGAGAGCTGGACGCGGTCGTTGACACCGGTCACCTTGGCCTCATCGGCGAGCTGCGCGGCGTACACATGATGACCGTCTTCGCGGGCGATCTTCAGGACGTCGGTGAGATAGAGCTCCTGCTGCGCGTTATCCGTTCCGAGCTTGCCGAGCGCGTCGCGAAGGACCTGGGCGTCGAACGCGTAGACGCCCGAGTTGACCTCGGTGATCGCGATCTGCTCGGGAGTGGCATCCACGTGTTCGACGATCTCGACCACTTCGCCTGCCGCGTTGCGGACGATGCGCCCGTACCCGTTGGGATCGGCGGGGACGAAGGTCAGGACCGTCACTGCGGCGGGGGTGGGCGCCGTTCGGTGCTCGTCGATCAGGCCGTGCAGGGTGTGGCTGTCGAGTAGTGGTACATCAGCCGCGGTGACGAGCACGATCCCCTCGAAGTCGTCGGGTAGCGCCTGAAGGCCGCACTCGACAGCATGCCCGGTTCCGTTCTGCTGCTCCTGGACCGGCGCGAAGATCTTGCGACCGAGTTCGGTCGCGACCTCTGCGATCGCGCTGCCGACGGCCTCGCGCTCGTGCCCGACCACGGCGACCAGGTGCGTCGGGTCGAGTTCGGCTGCCGCGTGCAAGGAATGCGCGAGCATCGTCCGACCCGACAGCGTGTGCAGCACCTTGGGGGTCTTGGACCGCATCCGGGTCCCCGCACCCGCTGCGAGGACGACCACGGCGGTCTCGGCTGGCATGACGCTCCCTCGAACTCGAACCGGTTTGTACAGCTACTGGGTCACCCAGTAGATCGCGCTCCGCCGCCAGGACTCGAACCTGAACTATCTGAACCAAAATCAGAGGTGCTGCCATTACACTACGGCGGATTGCCGCACCTGCGGAAACGCGTCAGAAACTGGAGGCTCGACCCAGCCCCGCCTGTGCGCCCACGATCCTCGCATGCTGGCGCGGATTTGGTCGAACCGCCTCGACTGAATCGATTCGCGTGCCGGATAGGCTGGCGGCATGTCCCGACCCCCGCAGGCCCCCGGCGAACGACCTCCGCGGACGCGGATGACCGGCACCCAGCGTCGAGAGCAGCTGATCGAGATCGCCCGCACCCTGTTCGCCGAGCGCGGGTACGAGGCCACCTCCATCGAGGAGATCTCCGCCCGCGCGAGCGTCTCCAAGCCCGTGGTCTACGAGCACTTCGGCGGCAAGGAGGGTCTCTACGCCGTGGTCGTGGACCGCGAGATGTCGACCCTGCTCAACATGATCACCGCCTCGCTCTCGCAGAATCGGTCCCGCGTCCGGGTCGAGCGGGTGGCGCTGGCACTGCTCACCTACGTCGAGGAGCGCACCGACGGCTTCCGCATCCTGGTGCGCGACTCCTCGGTGACGGCAGCCGACGGCACCTATTCGTCCCTGCTCAACGATGCGGTCAGTCAGGTCGGCCACATCCTGGCCTCGGACTTCTCCAAGCGCGGCTTCGACCCGGAGCTCGCCCCGCTCTACGCACAGGCGTTGGTCGGGATGGTGTCGATGACCGCGCAGTGGTGGCTCGACGAGCGCACGCCGCCCAAGGAGGTGGTGGCCGCGCACGTGGTGAACCTGTGCTGGAACGGCCTGACCAACCTGGAGGCCGATCCGAAACTCGGGGAGTAGCCGGTGGTCCGGTGGGTTCCTGGCGTCGATGGTGCAGACGATCCAGGCGCCGTACTGCCGAGTTCGCCCCAACTGCGACTCGCAGTTGAAATCTGGGGAAGTTCACCAGCGAGGTGTTACGTTTCGACCACATTCGACAGGTAGTCGGTCACCAGAGGCGGGGTGGATGGTCAGGCAGGAACGGGCCGAGGCGACCCGGAACACGGTCCTGCTCGCGGCGGCGGAGGTGTTCGCGCGGTTGGGATACGCGCCGGCGAATCTGAGCGAGATCATCGCCGCGTCGGGTGTCACGAAGGGCTCGCTGTACTTCCACTTCGCGTCCAAGGAAGATCTGGCTCGCGGCGTGATCGACGAGGGCAACCGACGGCTCGAGGCCGCCTGCGCGCCGCTGTCCGACCTGCGAGATCCCGCGCTCGAGGTCATGATCGGCCTGCCCTACCTGATAACGGACGTGGCCGCCGCGGATCCCATCGTGGCCGCGATGTTCCGCATGCACCACGAGATCGGCGATCACCGCGGGACGGGCGACAACGTCGTCTCAACCTGGCAGAAGTATCAGGTGGCACTGGCCTCTCGTGCCATCGCGGAGGGTGACATCGTGCCCGACGCCGATGCGGAGGCGATCGGGATCTTCATCTTCGAGACGCTGTTCGGCGCACGCGTGGTGGCGCACGCGACCGGGACGCTCGATCAGCTCCCGGCCCGGATTGAACGCGCGTGGTACTACATGCTCCCGGCGTTGGTGGGGGAGGAGAAGGTTTCCTACTTCCGGCAGTTCGCGGCCCGACGTTTCCGTCGCTGACCGGGCAGCGCGGGCTGTCGGTACCCGGGCCTAGAATTCACTGTGGTCGTCCGCGCGGCGTCCGAAACCCGTTCGGCAAGCTCAGGAGCATCGACGTTGTCTTCCCGTACTCCGCACAACCCGAGCCCGGCAGCCACGGATTCGTCGCCCTACCCGTTGGCGGGGGTGTTCGCCACGGCCGTTGCGGACGTCGCGTTCGACGGGGTGCGTGCGGCTCTGGGCCGCACCGACCTCGCAGTCGTCGCGCCTGCGCCGGCCCGGCCGTTCATCGCCGCCGCGATCGCCGAGCACACGCAGCTGCTGCTGGTCACCGCCACCGGACGGGAGGCCGACGACCTGACAGGTGAGCTGCGCGAGGTGCTCGGCGACGCGGTCGCCCAGTTCCCGTCCTGGGAGACGCTGCCGCACGAGCGGCTCTCGCCCGGCGCGGACACGGTCGGCCGCCGGCTCGAGGTGCTGCGCAGGCTGGCCCGCCCGGACGACGCCGACTACGGACCGCCGCTACAGGTCATCGTCACCACGGTCCGCTCCCTGGTGCAGCCGATGGCCCCCGGGCTCGGCGAGATCGAACCGATCACGCTGCGGGTCGGCTCCGAGCACGACTTCGACGCGTTGACGCACCGGCTCGTCGAACTCGCCTATGCCCGGGTCGACATGGTCGGCAAGCGCGGCGAGTTCGCGGTTCGTGGCGGCATCCTCGACATCTTCTCGCCGACCGCCGACCACCCGGTTCGCATCGAGTTCTGGGGCGACGAGGTCACCGAGCTGCGTGCCTTCTCGGTGGCCGACCAGCGGTCGCTGCCCGAGCTCGAGATCGCCACCCTGATTGCGCCGCCGTGCCGCGAGCTGCTGCTCACCGCGGCGGTGCGTGATCGGGCGGCGGCGCTGGCCGCCGACAATGAGGCCGACGCGGCGCTGGTGGAGATGCTGGACAAGCTGTCCGCGGGCATCCCCGTCGAGGGCATGGAGGCGCTGCTGCCCGTGCTGCAGAACGGCGAGCTGGTGCTGCTGACTGACGCGCTGCCCGCGAAAACGCACGTGCTGCTGTGCGATCCGGAGAAGATCCGCACCCGCGCGACGGACCTGGTACGCACCGGCCAGGAGTTCCTCGAGGCGTCGTGGACCGCGGCGTCGTTGGGCGGCGCCGCGCCGCTGGACGCGTCGGCGATCGACACCTCGAGCATCGGCGGCAAGGGCCTCGATCTCGCGGCCTCCGCCTACCGATCGCTGCGGCACGTCCGTGAGAGTGTCGAGGCGTCCGGCAGGCCCTGGTGGACGGTCAGCCCGCTGGCCTCGGGCAGCGGCGAGGAACTGGTCCTCGAACTGCGGTCGGTGCCGGAGATCCGCGGATCCGACGAGCTGCTGGCCGAGTTGTTCGTGACGCTGCGGGCGCACGTGAGCGCGGGCGGCCGGGCCGTGATCGTGGTGGCGGGCTCCGGTACCGCGCGCCGAGTGCTGGAACGGCTCGCCGAGGCGGAGGTACCGGCGACCGAGCTGGCGCCGGGCGCGGCGCCGGAGCCCGGCGTGGTCGCGGTGCTCTGCGGCAGCCTGCACGAAGGCCTGATGTTCCCGAACGCGGGCGAACAGGGTTTCGTGGTCGTCACCGAGTCCGACCTCACCGGCAACCGTGTCGCGGCGGTCGGGGACGGCAGGCGACTGCCCGCCAAGCGACGCAACCAGGTCGACCCGCTCGCGCTGACGGCGGGCGACATGGTGGTGCACGACCAGCACGGCATCGGCCGGTTCGTCGAGATGGTCGAGCGAACCGTCGGTGGCGCGCGCCGCGAGTACCTGGTGATCGAGTACGCGGCCAGCAAACGGGGTCATCCAGGAGATCGGCTGTTCGTGCCGATGGAGTCCCTCGACCAGCTCTCCCGCTATGTCGGCGGCGAGCTGCCCGCGTTGTCCAAGCTCGGCGGCTCAGACTGGACGAACACAAAGCGTAAGGCCCGCAAGGCGGTTCGCGAGATCGCGGGCGAGTTGGTGCAGCTGTACGCCGCCCGCCAGGCCGCGCCGGGGCACGCCTTCGGCCCTGACACCCCGTGGCAGAAGGAGATGGAGGACGCGTTCGCGTTCACCGAGACCCACGACCAGCTGACGGTCATCGACGAGGTCAAGGCCGACATGGAGAAACCGGTCCCGATGGACCGCGTGGTGATCGGCGACGTCGGGTACGGCAAGACCGAGGTCGCGGTCCGGGCCGCCTTCAAGGCGGTACAGGACGGCAAGCAGGTGGCGGTCCTGGTGCCGACCACTCTTCTCGCGCAACAGCATCTGCAGACCTTCACCGAGCGGATGGCCGCCTTCCCGGTCAAGGTGCGGGGTCTGTCCCGGTTCACCGACCCGGGGGATTCGCGGGAGATCATCGCCGGCATGGCCGACGGCGAGGTCGACATCGTCGTCGGCACCCACCGGCTGCTGCAGACCGCGGTCCGGTGGAAGGACCTCGGGCTGGTCATCGTCGACGAGGAGCAGCGCTTCGGTGTCGAGCACAAGGAACACATCAAGGCGCTGCGCACCCACGTCGACGTGCTCACGATGTCCGCCACCCCGATTCCGCGAACCCTCGAGATGAGCATGGCGGGCATCCGCGAGATGTCGACCATCCTCACCCCACCCGAGGAGCGGCACCCGGTGCTCACCTATGTCGGTGCGTACGCCGACAAGCAGGTGGCGGCCGCGATCCGGCGCGAGCTGCTGCGCGACGGACAGGTGTTCTATGTGCACAATCGGGTGAGCTCGATCGACAAGGCCGCCAAGCGACTTCGCGACCTGGTGCCCGAGGCGCGGGTGGTCGTCGCGCACGGCCAGATGAACGAGGAGAATCTCGAGAAGACCGTGCAGGGCTTCTGGGAGCGCGAGTTCGACGTGCTGGTGTGCACCACGATCATCGAGACCGGGCTGGACATCTCCAATGCCAACACCCTGCTCGTGGAGCGGGCCGATTCGCTCGGTCTGTCCCAGCTGCACCAGCTTCGCGGGCGCGTCGGCCGCAGTCGCGAGCGTGGCTACGCGTACTTCCTGTACCCGCCGGAGAAGCCGCTCACCGAGACCGCGTACGACCGCCTGGCCACCATCTCGCAGAACTCCGACCTCGGCGCCGGTATGGCCGTCGCCATGAAGGACCTCGAGATCCGCGGTGCGGGAAATGTGTTGGGGGCGGAACAGTCTGGGCACGTCGCCGGCGTCGGCTTCGACCTGTACGTGCGGTTGGTCGGCGAGGCCGTCGAGGCGTTCCGTGCGGTTGCCGACGGCAGGACGGTCACGACCGACGAAGCTCCGAAAGAAGTACGCATCGACCTTCCTGTGGACGCGCACATCCCCCCCGACTACGTGACCAGCGACCGGCTCCGCCTCGAGGCGTACCGGAAGCTGGCCGCCGCCACCGACCCCGAGGCCATCGCCGCGGTGATCGAGGAGCTCGTCGACCGGTACGGCCCGGTGCCGGAGGAGGTCGGCCGGCTGGTCTCGGTCGCCAAGCTGCGCCTGCTGTGCCGCGAGTTCGGCCTCGAGGAGGTCTCGGTGGCGGGCACTCAGCTCAAGATCGCGCCGATGCAGCTGCCGGACTCGAAGCAGCTGCGACTCAAGCGTCTGTACCCGAGTGCGCAGTACCGCGCGACCACCGGGATGGTACAGCTTCCGTTGCCGCGCACCGGTTCCGGCGGGATCGGTGCGGACCGGGTCCGGGACGTGGAGCTTCTGCAGTACATCGCGGACTTCCTGCTCGCCCTCGACGGACGGGCAGCGGGCGCAGTGGACGTCAGGGTGCAGGCGGGGGCGTGAGGCGATGACGGTGGTGTTGCTCGACCCGCTGCGTCCCACCCGGATCCCGGCGGCGGCGGTGCGGCTGCTGCGTGGGCAGGTCGAATACGCCTCCGACGTGCCGGTCGGGGTACGTGAGGAGCTGGGTCTGCCGCACGCTCCGGGTGCCGCCGTGCTGGTGGCAGTAGATCCCGCCGGGGTACAGGCGCGGCACCGCGTGTCCTCGGGTGAGGAGGTGGTCGCGGCGTCGCCGGTGCCCGGACAGCGGTTGCTGGCGGCCGTCGAGGTGATGGACCGGCTGTGGGGATTCGGCGGCTGGGAGGTGACCCAGACCCACGACTCGCTGCGCCGGTACCTGCTCGAGGAGACCTACGAACTGCTCGACGCGATCGAGGAGGGCGACCCCCACGGCCTGCGCGAGGAACTGGGAGACCTGCTGCTGCAGGTGCTGTTTCACTCACGGATCGCCCAGGAATCGGCCACCGACCCGTTCACCGTGGATGACGTCGCCGACACTCTCGTCGCCAAGTTGGCCTCCCGCAGCCCCCATCTGACCAACGGTCACGTGGGTCCGATCGACGTGGCCGACCAGGAGGCGGCGTGGGAGATCGCGAAGGCGGCGGAGAAGTCGCGGGCGTCCTGCATCGACGGCATCGCGATGGCGCAGCCGGCGCTCGCGCTGGCCGAACAGGTGATCGGGCGGGCGACCAAGGCGGGGTTGCCGGCGAACCTGATCCCCGCCGAGCTCCGGACGGTGCGGCTGGGCGGGGCAGGCAACGCCGAGGACGCCCTGCGAAAGGCGACCCTGTCTTTCGTGGCGCGGATCAGGGCCACCGAGGCCGCCGCGCACGTGAGCGGGATCGAACGGGGCCGCCTCACCGCGGACGTCTGGGCGCGATACTGGGTAGCGCGGTAGGTCGTCCGCCGCAGAAAGCGGGTGTCGATGTTCGACTACTGCGTCATCGGCGGGGGCATCGTGGGAGTCGCCACCGCCCGTGAGATCCTCCTGCGGCGACCGGGAGCGAGCCTGCTCCTGCTGGAGAAGGCCGACGGGCTCGGCATGCATCAGACCGGCCACAACAGCGGCGTCATCCACTCGGGCATCTACTATCAGCCGGGCAGCCTCAAGGCCGAGCTGAGCAGGCGCGGGGCCGAGCTGACCAAGAATTTCGCCGCTGAGCACGGCATCCCGTTCGATGTCCGTGGCAAACTGCTGGTCGCGACGGACTCCGTCGAGCAGGTGAGAATGCAGGCGCTGTACGAGCGCGCGAAGATCAACGGGCTCGACGTCGACGTGCTCGATCGGGCCGAACTACTCCGCCGTGAGCCGGCGGTGACGGGCACCGGCGCGCTCTTCGTGCCGACAACCGGAATCGTCGACTACCGCAGGGTCACCGAGGTCTTGGCAGATCACGTCCGATCGTCGGGCGGCGAGATCCGTCTCGGCGTGGAGGTGGCTCACATCGGCGAGACGGCCGATCGGGTCGTGGTGGGCGGCCCGGCCGGATCGTGGTCGGCGCGACGGCTGGTCGTCTGCGCGGGTCTGCAGGCGGATCGCATGGCCCGCCTGGCGGGGGTTCGAATCGACCTTCGGATCGTGCCCTTTCGGGGCGAGTATTACGAGCTTCCGCCGCACCGCTCGGACCTCGTCCACCATCTGATCTATCCGATCCCGGATCCGGCCCTGCCCTTTCTCGGTGTCCACCTGAGTCCCACCGTCGACGGCAGGCTGACGGTGGGTCCGAACGCAGTCCTCGGGATGGCCCGCGAGGGGTACCGGAAGTTCAGCTTCGCACGCCGGGACGTCTGGGACTACGCGAAGTTCCCCGGGTTCTACCGGGTCGCTCGTGCGAACTTTCGCACCGGCGCGGGCGAGCTGCGGGATTCGCTGTTCGTGCGTGGCTACCTGGCCAGATGCCGAAAGTATTGTCCCGATCTGACACTGGAGGACCTGTTGCCGCGAGTCGCGGGGATCAGGGCGCAGGCGGTGCTCCGTGACGGGACTCTGGTGCATGATTTTCTGATCGAGCAGACCCCGCGCTCCGTGCACGTGCTCAACGCTCCCTCGCCGGCGGCGACGTCCGCGTTGCCGATCGCGGCGATGATCGCGGACCGGCTGACGGCTGATCGGTGATCGGCTCGGCCCTGGTTCACGAATGCGGGAGAAAGACGAAGTTGTTCACGTACTGCCCGGTGCGGGTCCAACCGTCCTTCCAGCTCGCGATGTGCTGGGAGTTCTGATGCTCGACCGGATCGAAGTCGGCAATCGACCGGCGTTCGTCCCCGGTGAAGAAGTACCCGTCGTATCCGAGTCGATCCAGGAATGACATGACCTCGCCCACCGCGTTCGCACGGTGACGTTCCTCGGCCTCGATCAGGAAGGTGGGCCGATTTCTCTCGATGGTGGCACGTGCCCCGCGCAGCACCGCGAGCTCATGGCCCTCGACGTCGATCTTGATGAATCCCACATTGTCCAGATCGAAGTCATCGAGCCGACTGCTGGGAACATCGATCGTCTCGACCGGGCTGCCGTCGGCGTCATCCAGGGCGTTGGCAGCCTCGATCGTGCTTCTCCCCGGGTCGGACACGAGAACTCTCATCGTCGACGCGCCCGTGTGCTCGGAGAGAGCGACGGCTTCGACCCGGACCGGGGCGCCGATCGTGTCGAACATCGTGGCGAGCTCCCGGGCCTGCGCAGTGCGGGGTTCGAATGCGATGACCGAACTCGACCGGTCGAGCATCGCGATCGTGAATGCGCCGATGTCGGCGCCGACATCGACCGATACCTTCGTGGGGTCGCAGAGCTGTCGCACGAGCAGGAGTTCGTCGTCGTGCAGGGCCGAATCGGACAAGATCCGGTAGCGCCTTCGCCAGAACCGTCGTGGTGCAACCTGCTTCGCAATCGGAGCCAGGCTGCGCTTGATGGCGTGCGTGATCGGCATCGGACGACGCCTTTCGTGAATTCTGCTGAGTTGCCTCGACCCAAGTGTAGAGCTCCGGGGTAGTCCGCCCGGGTGGAAGCGCCCGGGCCGATCGCGCAGGTAAGCTCACACAGGAGTACGCGCGGTCATTGTTGACGTCCTGTCTGCGGATGGGTGTGACTGGAGTGGCGAAGGCGAAATGTACTTCCGGATGGGCGGATCTGTCGTGGGCGCGGTTGCGTTCGCGACAATGCTGAGCGGATGCTCCGCTGTGCCTCCGGTGGATCCCGGAGCGCGCTCCGTCGACGTCACGACGATTCCATTTGCGGACCCTGACGTGGCGAATCCGCTACGCGGGCAGTATCAGAATCTGTTGACAGGCCTTTTCCCGCAGGAGAATCCGGCGCAGAACCGATACCCCGCGTGGCCCTCCGCAGGCGATGCGAGCACGCGGATCTCGTGGCGTGATCTCCAACCCCTGGATCCTCGCACCGTTCCGAATGAGGCTCCCTACGAGGCCAGGTTCGACTTCAGCAAGATTGATGAGGCGCTGGCTCGGTACGCAGGCCAGGGCGGACGACTGACGCTGCGCATCTACTCGTACAACTCATGCTGCAACAAGTTTTACCCGAACAACACCAACATTGCGGTCCCGGACTGGTTGGCATTGATTCCGGGCACGACCAGGGATTTCGAGCACGACGGGATCAAGCAGGTCGTGCCGGATTGGAACAACGAGGATTATCTTGCTTACTTTGAGCAACTGTTGGCGGAATTGGGTCGACGCTACAACAAGGACGAAAGGTTGAGCATTTTCGAGTTTTCCGGGTACGGCGACTTCAGCGAGAACCACATTGCCTACCTCCGCGATGAACTCGCCTCTCCCGGGCCCTCACTCGAGGACAGTGAGCGGCGGCTGGGGTACCTCAGTCAGTTCCGGGACCAGAGCATTACCGCCCGCTCGATTCGACGTTTGGTCGAGGCGAACCTGGGGGCGTTTCCGGATACGCAGGTCGTCGCGGCGCCGGGCAACCCGGAGATCATGCGACAGTTGTTCGCCGACGAGTCCGTGGGACCGGCGACGAGACGGCCGGTCGGGATACGCGCTGATTGTCTGGGTGTCCAGACACCGTTGCCTGCGTGGGCCGACGACGAGGATTCTGTGTACGTCACCTCCGACGAACCGCTCGTGTCCACGATGAGAGCGCGTTTCTCGACTGCCCCGGTCGTGACCGAATGGTGCCAGCTCCCGGCCGGGACGGGGAGGGGCGCTTACTATGAGAAAGGATTGCGTGACACGGTCGACTATCATGTATCGATGACCTCGAGCGTGGGGTTTCCGGATCAGAATGCGGTACAGCCGATGGAACCGGGGCTGTTCGCACTCTGGGCGCGGACAAACAAATTCGCCGGGTATCGATACTCGGTGGCCGCGGGTTCGCCGAGATTCGATTCCGAGCGTGAGTCCGAGTGGATCGAAGCCAGGTGGATCAATTTCGGGGCAGCACCAGCGTTCGAGGATTGGCGAATCGAGTACGAAGTCGCCGATGCGGCCGGAAATATCGTGCGGCGGACGGGATCCGAGCTCGCTCCCGTGTCGATGGTCGTCGAGCAGTCCCTGGATTCGATCGACGATGAGCCGAGTCCGTCGACTGCGCGTGAGACCGTGCGGATCGACCGGTCCGGCCTGGCCGCCGGGCAGTACACCGTCACCGCGGGGATGGCGTGGAACGAGCACAAGCCCGGCGGCACCCATCGCGTCGACCTGCCGCCGATGACGCTCGCACGGCCGGGGAGGGATGCGGCCGGACAGTACCCAATCGCCACGTTCTCGGTGCCGTAACCCGCGCGGTAGGCATCGGTCGGGCCGAGTGCAGAGAGGACAATTCGTGGACCTTCACACGTTCGTCCGGATCCTGGGGACCCGCTGGCTGATCGTTGCGACCGCCGTGGCGATCTGCTTGCTCGGAGCGGTCGCCGCGACGGTGATTCCCCCCTCGCGCTACCAGGCCTCGTCGAAGATCTTCATCTCCGTCGCCGATGCGAGCACCGTGACAGACAAGTACAACGCCACCCAAGCTGCCGCGCTGCGACTGTCCTCGTACGCCGAGATCGCGGGGGGCAGCGAGGTGGCCGGCCGCGCCATCGACCAATTGGGCATCGACATGAGCCCGGATGAGTTGGTTAGCGCGACCGCCGTGGAGTACGTGCCGGAGTCTCTCGTTTTCGAGTTGACCGTGACGGACACGGATCGGGACAGGGTTGTCACGCTCGTGAACGCGATGTCCGATCAGTTCAGTGCGCTCGTCGGCAGGCTGGAGTCCCCGGCGGACGGCGGGCAGCCACCTGCGGCGATGCAGGCGACCGTGGTTGAGCGTCCGACCCCGCCGCAGGGGCGCTCGAGCCCGAACGCCCAGCGAAATCTGGCGCTCGGCCTCATCGTCGGTCTTCTCTTGGGCACCCTGCTCGCACTCGTCCGTGATGCAACGGACCGAACGCTCCGAACGGGTGCGGAGTTCGACGAGGCCTCCGATCTGCCGATGGTGGGCGAGCTACGGAGGCCGAGACCCGCCGGCCGCGAAACGCCGGTGGTGTTCGGGAGCGATGGCGGGTCCAGCGAGGCCTACCGGGGTCTTCGGGCACGACTGCTGCATTTGACCGCGACCACTGACAATCCGATGATCCTAGTGACCGGTCCGGTCGGCGGCGAGGGCGCGACAACGGTGGCGGTCAATCTCGCCCTTGCCCTCGCGGAGACCGACGACAAGGTGCTGCTGGTCGAGGGCGATCTGCGAAAGAACGAACTCGCCAGTCTCTTCGGGGTGAATGCCCAGCCGGGGTTGAGCGACGTGCTTCGCGACCCCTCGGTCGTAGAACAGGCTGTGGCGCAAACAGACTACGAGAACCTGTCGGTCATGACCTCCGGTTCGGACCACGCGGCGCCGGGCGAACTGTTGGGATCCGCGCCGCTCGCGTCGGTGATCGACAAGCTGAGGTCGACCTTCGATTTCGTCGTTGTCGACGGTCCCGCGGTGCTGTCTGCTGCCGACGCGCTCCTGCTGGCCACCCGGATCGACGGCACGCTGTTGGTCGGGCGACGCGGCACGAGCCGTTCGGACGAGGTGAGTCGAGCCGTGAACACCCTGCACGGTGCGGGAGCGCCGATCATCGGCACGGTGTTCACGAATGCCCGGGTGGGCTGACCCCATGTCGAGCGTGGCAGACCTGCGACTGCCGATGCGGGCCCGCAATGCCGGCGAGGAACTTTCGTTGTGGCTGACCCAACCAGCCGTCGTGCGCCCCGCCATCGCGGGAGCGTCAGCGCTGGTGTGTTTCGGGGCTGGAGCGATCGCCGCGAGGAACAACACGCAGGGGATCATGCTGATCGGCGGATTGCTGTCGCTGGTCCTCCTGTTGGTCCGGCCGCTGCGAATGGTCGACGTCGCCATCTTCTTGAGCTTCGCCTCGCTACCACCGGCACTTCGGGTGGGCACGAATGTCGGCCCTCTCACGGTCTACCCCTACGAAGCGGCGGTCGTTCTCGCGATCGTGTTCCTGATGTTCTCGACGGAGGTGCGATTCGGCGACCTGATTCCCGGCTGGATCTTCCTGGTCACCATCGCGATCTTCACGGCGCGGGGACACGAGGCCGGTAACGACATCGAGCGACTCGCTCGCGAATCACAGTTTCTTGTCGAGATGGTGGCGGGGTTCATGCTGGCCGTGTTGATCGTCCGGGCGGGCGCCGTGCGACAAGCCCTCCTGGCCGTGGGCGTGACACTGTGGTTCTCGGCCATCATGCTGGTCATCAGCTCCCTCACCGGGCTGGTGCTCAGTGGCCGAACCGAAAGCCTCGTCCGCGAAACCGGAGCTTCCGAAGCGGTGCGGTTGCTCACCTCGACCCAGGCCCTGAGCATGGCGGTACTCTGCGTGCTCGCGGCGGCCTACCTGATGGGTGTGGCGCGGGCATCGAACTTTGTGGCGTTCGGGATCCCGTCGCTGGTGACCACACTGCTCTCGTTCTCCAGGAGCACCTTGATCGCGCTGGCGCTGACCGTCGCGTGCGTGGCACTTGCCGCCATGAGTCGTAACACGCTCGTCCGGGTGGGAAAGCTGATTGCTTACGGCGCTGTGGTCACTCTCGGACTCGTGCCATTGCTCCTCTACCTGCTCGGGGGATCCGGTGCGGGCACATGGTTGTCGGATCAGGTCAGTGCCTTCACCATCCGGGTGTTCGGCGGTGTCTCGACGAATGCACTGGCGGTCGACAGCTCCACCATCGCGCGGCTGCACGAGAACGCGAACCTCGAACGGGCCATCGAGCAGTCGCCCCTTCTCGGGCATGGGCTCGGGTACGCCTATCAACTGCCGTTCTGGAAGGCGGGCGAATTCTCGGCCACGCTCGGCACGACGTACGCACACAACTTCTACCTCTGGTGGCTGGTGAAGGCGGGCGTCTTCGGAACGGTGATGCTTGCGGTATTCGCGCTCACGCCGATTGTCCGCGCACTGACGAGCAGGTCGGTTCCCGCGCTGATCTGCGCCGCCGTTGCCGTCGGGCTGTTGTTCGTCTGCATCGTCGACCCGCTACCGCTCGATCCCCCGAACGCGCTGGTCCTCGGCGGCATTCTCGGCGCGGCAATGGGATTCGCGACGATGGCTCGCTCCGGGCGACAGACCGGCACACCGGGTACCGGGAGGGATCTCCGTGTCTGACCGGGCCGAGCGGAGGGTGCGGGTCCTGATCGTCGGACCCGCACCGTCGGGTCCGCTCAGTCGCGGCGGCATGGCGACCGTCACGCGGCTCATGCTGGACACCCCGGATTCGCGATTCGCGATCTCGTCAGTGGCGACCTACGTCGACGGGAGTCTCGCGCAGCGCCTGCGCGTGGGCGTACGCGGCATGATCGTCGCGTCCTGGTGTCTGCTGCGCGGGCGGGCCGATGTGCTGCACGTCCATCTCTCTCACGGCGGCAGCGTGATCCGAAAGTCACTGCCGCTGCTGACCGCCCGCGCGATCGGTGTGCCGGCCGTGATCCACGGACACAGCTTCGACTTCGCGGGGTGGTTCGAGGGGCTTCCTGCTTTCGCTCAGCGGTTGGTGCGAGCGGCGTTGCCCGCCACTCGGTGGCTGGTGCTCGGCGAGGGGTTGGCGCAGCAGTACGCGGACTGTATGAAGCTGCCGCCGGCCAAGGTGGGGGTGCTCTACAACGCCGTGCGGATTCCGCGGAGCCGGGTGCATCAGGGTGACGCCGACCCGGTTCGCGCGGTCGCGCTCGGCCGGCTCGGCACGCGAAAGGGCAGCTATGACTTGATTGCTGCGCTGGCGATCCTTCCACGGGAGGTGCGGAGCCGCCTCCAGGTCACGGTCGCGGGTGATGGCGAGATCGAGGAGGTCCGGACCGCGGCACGTGAGGCCGGGGTGCAGGACATCGTTGCCGTGGTCGGATGGATCGGTCCGATCGAGCGGGACGACCTCCTCGGCCGGTCGCATGTCTTCGTGTTGCCGAGCTACGACGAGGGCCTGCCGATGGCGCTCCTGGAGGCGATGGCACACGGGCTGGTGCCCATCGCGACGCCGGTCGGCAGCATCGGCGAAGCGATCACCGACCGGGTGGACGGGCTGTTGGTCACCCCTGGCGATCGGGGTGCGCTCGTCGACGCCCTGTCCGCAGTGGTGCTCGACGACGCGCTGCGAACCAGGCTCGCCGCGGCCGCGCGCGATCGGGCCTCCGCGTTCGACCTCAACCGCTGGTATTGCGAACTGGGTTCTGTGTGGGACGGTTTGGCGCGGGATTCGCGACGCCGACGCGGTCGAACAACTCCATGAACAGGCCCGCGGCGCGATCGGCCGGGTAGTGGTCCCGGTAGTGGTCCGCAGACGCGGCGCCGCTCGACGCGGCGAACGCCGGATCGGCCAGGCGGTCGAGCGTCGCGGTCAACCCCACCACATCATCGACACCGACCGGCGCAGCGTGCGGCGGCTGAAACTCCGGTAGCGCGCCCTCGCGCGAGACGATGGGCGTCACCCCCAGCTGCATCGACAGGACCTGCACACCGCTCTGCGTCGCCCGCCGATAGTGTGCGATGGACCCCTTGGCATGGGAAATCTGCTCGAGCACGTCCGGGTACGAATACGGCCCACGGATCCAACGGGTGTGTGAGGGAAGCGGATCGGATAGCTGGCCGTCCCCGATGAGTATCAATTCGTCACCGCGCCAGTCCGGACCGCCGACGTGGGCATGCCAGGACTCGAACACGACCTCGATGTTCTTGTAGGCGTTGAGCCTTCCGAGCAAGACGAAATCGTGACGCTCGTGTGCAGGGGAAGGTTCCGGCACCAGATCGGCGGGCAGGTCGCTGGTGAGTGGGATCACCGTCAGTGCGCTGTGGCGCACATCGGGTCGGTCCCTGATCGCGGCGGCGACGTACTCGCTGAAGGCCACCGTGGCCACGGAGCTCGCGGCCCAGCGGTCGAACACGATTCGTTCGGGTGCCGGCCGCTGCTCGGCGTCGTCGTGCGGCCGGTCGTCGTGGATCAGTTGAACCCGTGGCGCGAGCGCACCGAACGCCATCCATCGCGGGTCTCGAACCAGTTCGGCGACCACCACGTCGGGCGAGAACCGGGTGGCCGCGCGCCACCCGTGCAGGAATTGCCTCCAGCTGTCGGGATCCTTCAGTCGCGTGTTCAGCACCGCTTCGTATTCACGGGCGGTATCGGACTGCGGGTGCTGATCCGTCGTCACCAGCATCACGTCCGCACCGCGCTCCGCAAGCGCTTCGACGTGGACCCGTGCGAGCGATCGCATCCACGGCGACAACCAGAGAACTCGCATCATGTCACCGCCTCGCACCCGCGCGCACCACACCCTGATTCGCCTGCACGCTCTCGATGGCCGCGACGTACGCATCCGCCATCACCTCGATCGTGTAGTTGGCGCGCATGCGTTCGAACCCGCGCCTTCCGATTCCGGGCAGGCCGTCGGGCTCGTTGATGCACCGGGCGAGTGTCGAACGCCAATTCGCCACGGAGACAGGGTCGACCACGACCCCTGCCTCGCCGTGCGCGAGCATCTCGGGGACAGCGCACACTCCGGAGGCCGCAACCGGGATCTGTCTGGCCATGGCCTCGAGGATCACCAGCGGAAAGGCCTCAGAGCGGCTGGGGACACAGAGCAGGTCGCAGTCGGCGAGGGCGGGCTCCGGGCCGGCGGACCACCCGCGCCAGTGCACCCGGTGGCGCAGTTCGCGGGGGGTCAGCGCCTCCAGTCGCTCGCGATCCGGTCCGTCTCCGAAGATGGACAGCTCCCAGGACAGCTCGCGCAGCCCGTCGAGTGCCTCGATCAGCAGGTGCGGATTCTTGTGCGCGACAATCCGCGAGAGCATCACCAGTTGGAGCGGGCGCCTGTCGATCCGCGGGGATCTCGCGACAGGGTCTCGCAAAGCGACCGAGGAGATGACCCCGTTCGGCACGCTGAACCAGCGGTCTCCCAGATTCTGGTACGCGGTGAGTTCCTCCCAGTGCTTCTCGGCGAGCGCGATGAACCCGTCCGCCTGCCGCATGGCGGCACCGAGAGCCAGGGAGTACGTGGGGCCGCCCGGATCGGGGGGTGTGTGTGCGGCGACCAGCCAGCGCCGATCCGGGCCGAGGCGCCGCCACAGCGCGGAGAATCCGGCCTCGGTGTTCGTATCGCCGCTGATGACGACCGCAGGGCCGGAGTTTATCTCGATGCTCGGTGCCCACCACGGGTGTCGAAGTACCCGTATCGAATGCGGAATCTCTCGCAGCAGGGGGCCGTACCTCTGCAGGCACACAAGGGTGACCTGATAACCGCGTTTGTCCAATTCTGTTGCCAGCAACGCTTTCTGGCGTTCGGCTCCGCCGTAGACGAGTCGGTTGGAGGTGATGATCACGGCTGGTCGATCGGGATGCGGGGCAGGTCTGCTTCGACGCAGCTCGCGTGTGGACCGTTGGACCCGCTCGAGCAGTGCCGATCCCGCCAGGTAGGCGTCGGCTCGGTGGACGCCGCGCTGATGCTCCAGGATCAACGCAGAGTTCGTGCGGAGCAGGTCCTGGTTGCGTCGGCCTTCGGAGTCACCGTCGGCGCGTGGCGTGTGGTCGGAGTGCTCGGCACCGACCTCGTCAGCGAGGAGTATTCGCCAGCCCGCCGACCGCGCCCGATACTGCCAGTCCGTCTCCTCGCCATAGAGGAAGAATTCTTCGTCGAAGGGCCCGATGGCGTTCCACGCGTCGCGGTTGACCGCCAAGCAGGCGCCGCCGACATACCCCTCGACCGCGAAGGGCTGCCGCGCGTATCTGTAGGACAGCGGCGTCCGCCTCAGCCGTGCGGAGTATCCGGCCGTGTCGACCAGAGCTCGCAGGAGGTTCACCTTCCGCCGCGCGACGTCCCAGTCCGTATTGCGACCCGGTGCCGCTGGGTCCTCGTCGCCCTCCTTGATCAGCGGCGACACCGCGGCGACCCCCGGCCGGCGGATCAGTGCCAGAGTCTTGGTCAGCGGTCCCAACAGAGTCGCGTCGGGATTGAGGAAGAGCAGATCGGTGTCGGGTGGCGTGTGGTCGACAAGTGCATTGACGGCGGCCGCATAGCCGATGTTCACCGACCCCATGACCCAGTTGACGTCGGGGTGCCTGGCCGCGAGATCCTCTCGGCCGGGATGGCCGTCGCCGGTGTTCTCGTAGACGTGGACACTGCGCCCCGGCAGGTGCGTGGCGACTGCGGACAGACACTTTTCAACAAGGGCGTTGCTCTTGTAGGTGACGATGAGCACGCTCAAGGCCGGAGCGGTACGTGTGGGGTGCGCAGGCGGCCCTGTTGGGTCATGGCCGCGCCGCAGATAAGCTCGATCCAGTTCTCGTGCCATCTCAGCACACTCCTTGCCCATTCTCATATGCGTTGCGGAACATGCGAAATCACGTCGCCGCCTCGGATCGACCTGATGGTCCGCGCGGTGACCGGACCGACGGCCAGGTTTGTCAGCAGGTACGAGGCTGCGGCCGCCGCGCCGGTGACCAGAACGTGTTGATCGCTCAGCGCGAGCACCACGGCCACACTGACCGCAGACGGCACCAGCAGCCGCAAGAGGAACGTCCCGGGCGTGCGGTAGCCGCAGTTTCGGCCCAATTGCCAGGTGGCTATCAGGAGTCCGAAGACCTCGGTACACACCAGTGCAGCGCCTGCCCCGACCGCGCCGAAGTGCGATGCGAGCGAGATGTTCAGTGCGATGTTCAAGCCGACGGTGGCGATGCTCAGGCGGAACAGGAAGACCTGGTCGTGTGCCGCGAAGAGGGCCTGCCCGAGTGTTCCGGTGACGAAGCGGACTGCGGCCGCGATGAACAGCAGGGCCAGCGTGGGTCCGCCGCGGGCCACGAATTTCTCATCGGCGAGCAGTGCGATGAGCGGGCCCGACAGCATCGCGCCGACGATCCCGATCGGTACGCCGAGGAAGAACATCGTTTCTACGCCGTGTCGCAGGAAGGTCGCGAATGCCGATCGATCGCGCGCGTAGATCTCGGTCATCGTGGACAGGCTCGACTTCAGGAAGAAGGTGGACAGCACCAGCGTGGTGAACGCGAGCGTGTACGCGAGCCCGTAGGCGCCGACCTCCTCCGGAGTGCTCAGCAGGCTCAGGATCACCCCGTCGATTCGCCAATACAGCGCTGCGATGATCAGCACGCCCATCTGGGGCAGGCTCTCCCGGATCAGACTCCGGCTCTCTGCGAGGGAGAACACCGGACGCCAGGAGTGAATTCGCGCCGCGGCAGCCCCTTGGATGACGAGCGTGACGGCAGGTGGAATCAGCTGTACCACCGCGAACCAGATGACGTCGGCGCCGATGGAGACGAGATATGCAGTCGCCCCGAGTGATGCCAGCCGACTGACGAAGTCCGAGACCGCGACCGCGGTGAATCGAATCGTGGTCAGAAACACCGGTTCGAAACAGGTTGTCAGGCTGGTCAGGACCAGGCTGATCGCGACGATGACGAGCATGCTGCGCACGGCGGGATCGTCGTAGACGAGCATTCCGGACCCAGCCGCGATCACCGCAAGCGGGACGCAGTACAGCACTGACAGGCCGGAATTGACCCGGACCAGGCGATGGAGTTCCCCGCGGCCGGAGGTCGCCCGGCGCACGATGACGGCGCCGATTCCGAGCTCGGTCAGGCTGGTCCACATGCCGATGAAGACGATCGCGATGGTCAGTTGTCCGTATGGACCCGGGCCGAGATGCCGGGCCGTGAGCGCGACGGTGACTACCGATGCCGACATACCCAAGATGCGGAACACCAACTGGGTGCCGAACGCCCTGACTATCCGGTCGTTCGCAACGTGTGGGGGAGCGGTCGCATCCTGAGGCATCTTCTCCGCCATCGGATCATCCGGGGTTCGCGTGCGCATCCAGGATCCGGGCGGTGCGCAGGCGTACCAGGGCGGGCGGGCCTTCGATGAGGTAGCGGCGCGCCAACCGCCTTGGTTCGTGGCTGAGCCGATAGAACCATTCCAGTCCGGCCGACTCCATCCATTGCGGCGCTCGATGTTTGACATTGACCAGGAAGTCCGTAGCGCCGCCGAACGGAAGCATGATCTTCGCCCCGGCATGCCTGCCGTACCGGTTGATCCACTGCTCCTGGCGTGGTTTGCCCAGACTGACGACCAGCATGTCGGTCTCGACCTCCCTGATTTCCTGCGCGAGTTCCATAGATCTGCAGTCGATCTCGGCGCGTGTTGGTGACCACAGTCCGGACACCGGCAGACCTGGAAAGCGGTTGGCGATGACCGGCCCCAACAGTCGATGCGACTCCGCGGTGCCTCCGAAGAACCCGACTCGTCGCCCCTCGGCCTCGGCCACGCCGAGCAATCGCGGCAGAAGATCGGCGCCGGTGACTCTCGGCCAGCTCGCGCCGCTCAACGCGTTTCCGCGTCGCGCGATCGGCATCCCGTCTGCGAGCAGCAACCACTCCGGATCCGCGGCATCGGCAGGTGCGCAGCCGCAGGTCCGAAAATGGTGCAAGTGATCGAGGTTCACCGAACCGATCGACAGCGCAGACGATGCTGCGCGGCGAAGGCGCGAGCGCACGAGGTCCACCACCTCGTCCTCGGTGTAGCGCATCACGACGTCCCCGCAGACCATCATGCGTACCGGCGGGTCCAGCAGTGGCCGACGGTCCATCGCTACCTACTGATCGGCGGGATGCCCGCCGGTAGCTTCGCCTGCGCAGCGAGCAGTTGGTCGACGAGCCGGCCCTCGGGAAGTCGGACGTCGTCGTACGTGAGCGTTGCATCCTTCGGCACGTCGTGGACGAGTTCGCAGTCCTGTGCCGCGCCGATCGGGAGCAGGCGCTCGGTCCTGGCTATGTGTGCCTTCTCGGCCTCACCGTAGTAGTCGTATCCGCCGAGTCGGTCCAGGACGGTCCCCGCCTTCAGCTGTCGCTTGGCGGTGGCGACGGCCTCGACATGACGGGTGCCGAGCGCCCGAACGGTGGCGTCGCCGAGCAACGCGGCTCGCGCGATCGAATGTGGAACCTCGAAATGACACAGGTGGTACGGGGTGTAGAAGCTGTAGAGCGGGCCCTTGCCGAGCTTGTACAGCTCCAGGTAGTGCTGTTGCTTCGTATCATCTTGTGCAGCAAGAACATAGATGCCCGGGTTTGGCTTCGTATAGACGACGTAGTCGACCGCCCCGCCGAGCCCGCGCAGCTCATCGACGTCGTACATCTCCGTCAAATCGTCGACGTGACCGTCGTGATCGCGGCCCAGCATCCCACGTCGATGCACCGACATCCCGGTTGCGTTGGCGACGATCGACTGCTCGACGCTCATCTTCGTGCCGTCGGCGAAGCTGGTCACCATCCACGGGTCCTGGCCCCACCGCTCCGCGAATCCTTGCTGCGTGGTGGGGTTTCGGTAGGGGTCCTGCAATCCCTTGATGTTCCCGCACACCAACGGGGTCAGTCCGATGCTGCGAACAAACCGGTAGAGGTTCATCTCGACGCCGGGCTGGTCGCCATCGCATCCGGTGAAGATCACCCCTGCCGCGTCCGCACGACGGCCCAGCTCCGCCCCTGCGGTGGCGTCGACCTCCGCATTCATCAGCACCAGGTGCTTGCCGTTCTCGAAGCAATCCAGGGCCAGGTGGCATCCGAACTCGACGGCGCCGGTAACGTCGACGACCACGTCTATGGACTCCGCTCGAGTGATGTCCGAGAAGTCTTGGGTGACCGCGGGCGTGCCGTTGGCAATGGCCCTGTTCAGCTCAGCCAGCCCGGTGACCTCGACCGCATAGGGCACGCCCGCCTCGATGAGCGCGCGCTTCGCCTGAGCGGGATTGCGTACGGCGATCACAGAGACAACCATCCCAGGAACACTGTTGACGATCTGGTTGACGAGGCCGCGGCCCATGAAGCCGCACCCGGCCATCGCGACCCTGATGGGGTTGTCCACCTTGGCGCGTTCCTGCAGGAGGGTATCGATGTACATCATGGTTCCGGCGTTCCGGTGTGGATGATCAGCGGCCAGCTCGCGTCCTTGTCCGAGATGACGGACACCGGGAGTGGCCACATGACGCCGAAAGCGGGGTCGTCATAACGGAACCCCTGTTCGCCCGCGGGCGCATACGGACCACTCACCTGATAGATGACCTCGGTGTCGGTGGTGAGCGTCTGGAATCCGTGCGCCACGTACGGCGGGAGGAAGAGCGCTCGATGGTTGTCGGCGGTGAGCTCGACCTCTACGTGCTCGAGGTAAGTCGTCGAGTGCGGGCGCACGTCCACCGCGACGTCGACCACCGCACCGCGGGTGCAACGGACGAGTTTGGCCTCGGTGTAGGGCGGGCACTGGCGATGCAGACCGCGCAGTGTCCCGGTGGCGTGATTGAAGGAGATGTTGGTCTGGACGACGGTGGCGGCGAGGCCGTTCGCCTCGAACTCGCCGGTGTCGAACGATCGTGAGAAGAACCCACGCGAGTCTCGGTGCGGCTCGATGTCGACGATGGTCACACCCTCCACCTCTGTGCGTGTGTATTCCATCAGCGGTCCCTCCAGAAGAGTTGTCCGTCGACCTGACCTGTCTTGATCAGATACTCGATCTGCTTGAGCCTGGTGTGGCCCCGTCCGTAGAAGGTCGATGGGTCCAGGTCGATGCTGTCGAACACCCGGTGCAGCTGGGCCGCGCCCGCCGCCACGTCCCACTCGGATCGGTAGTCCCGGAGGACCCGATAGATCTTTGCGAACGAGACGCGGTAGCTGCGATCGTCGGCGGTGGGCGGACCGAAACTCACTCCGCAGCCGGGAAATTCGCGACCAACCGCCTCCGCGATCTCGCGGACGGTGTAGTTGTTCTCGTCGGAACCGACATTGATGACCACCGAATGTACCGTCTCCCGGTCCGCCCGAAGGGTGCAGCGAATCGCCCGGGCGATATCGAGCGCGTGGACCAGTGGGCGCCACGGCGTACCGTCGCTCGTCATCGCGAGTTCGCGCTCTGTCCAGGCCAGGCCGGCGAGGTTGTTCAGCACGATGTCGAACCGCATCCGTGGCGATGCGCCGAATGCGGTGGCGTTCCGCAGGACGGTGGGGGAGAAGCCGTCGTCCGCCATCCCCATGAGGTCGCGCTCGACCAGCGCCTTGCACAGCGCATACGATGTGAGCGGATTGAGCGGGCTCGTCTCGTCGACGGTGCCGTCCGCCACGCCATAGACGCTGCACGACGACATGTAGACGAATCGAGAAACCCCAGCGGCCTTCGCCCGTTCTGCCAGCTGGACCGAGCCGAGGTGGTTGATCTCGAACGTCACGTTCCCGATCAGATCGCCGATCGGATCGTTGCTGAGCTCGGCCATGTGGACGACAGCCTCATAGCCGCGAAGGTCGTCCACGCTGACGTCCCTGATGTCTTTGGCGATCGTGTGCGGGGTCTGGTCGATGCCGTTGTAGAGCCACCCTGCCTTGTAGTAGCCGGTGTCCAGTCCGGTCACCTCGTGGCCTTCGGCGAGCAGGGTCGGCGCGAGCAGGCAGCCCAGGTAGCCTTCGGTTCCGGTGACGAGTATGCGCATGTCACTTCCTTCCGAATCGGAGGGTCGACTTCTCCACCACGAACGCCTCGGCGTGGGGGCGGTGGCTCTGGATCCCGCGCAACCGGGACATACCAAGGAAGGACTGCTCGTCGAACCAGTCATGGGTGGTCTGCGACGGGTAGTGCTTCATCAGCACCCGGGCCTTCTCCTCGGCCACTCTGGTCGTGAGCGGGTGGAACGCCGTGGGTTGAGGCGTGTCCGCCTCCCATTTGAGGATCTCGTACCCGAGAACGAGATGGTCCCGGAACACGGTCGGTACCAGTTCGGCCAGCAGCCGGTGATCCTGGTGCGCGTCACCGCGCTGGGGCGCGAACACCACGTCGGGGGAGACGTCTCGCGCGAACGCCTCGAGCGCGGTCTTGATTGGATCCCAGTATCCGGGCGCGTGGCCGTCGGGGATGTCGAGAACGGTGAGTTCGAGGTCGGCGCGGGGGCACAGTGCGGCGAGCGCGTGCCGCTCCTCGATCTCTCGTCGCGAATCGGTGCCGGACATGACGAAAGCGCGAACGCGGAGGTCGGGCATTGCGTTCGTGAGGGTGAGGAGTGTGCCGCCGACGCCGATTGCGATGTCGTCGCAGTGTGCGCCGAGCACTGCAATCTCGGCGATGTTGAGAGCGTGCAGGTCGATCATGGGCCGGGTACCGGTTGAGGCTGCGTCCAGACCATCCAGGGGTGGATGCCCTTTGCGTAATCGGCGTCCAGATCGGCGCGCTCCTTGAACGTGTCGGCGGGCTTCCAGAACCCGTCGTGCCGGTAGCCGAACAAACGGCCTTGGCCCGCGAGCGCTCCGCACGCGTCCGCGACCAGATCGCCGCCCTGGGGAAGTAGATCGAATATCTCCTGGGTGAGGACGAAGTACCCACCGTTCTCCCAGATCGGCATGTCGCTCACGGCGGTGATCTCCTTGATCTCGCCGTTGCCTGCGACGTCGACGCAATGGAACGACGACTGAGGAGGGACGACCAGCATCGATGCCGCGGCACCGGAGGCGCGGAACGCGGCGATCACCCGATCCAAGGGCGCGTCGGTCAGCACGTCGGCATAGTTCGCCAGGAAGCACTCGTCGCCGTTCAGGTACGGCCGCACCCGTCGGAGTCGCTCGCCGATCGCCGACTCGACACCCGTGTCGACGAACGTGATGGACCAGTCGCTGATGTCCGAGTCGAGGAGTTCGACGGTGTGGCCGTGAAGAACGAAGTCGTTCGAGGCGGCTTCCTCGTACCTGAGGAAGAACTCCTTGATGTGTTCGGCGCCGTACCCCAGGCACAGGATGAACTCGTTGTGCCCGTAGTGGGCGTAGTAGCGCATGACATGCCACAGCAGTGGCCGGGCCCCCACAGTCTGCAGCGGTTTGGGCAGGAGGTCCGCCGCGGTGTTGCGCATTCGCATCCCGTATCCGCCACAGAACAGGACGACCTTCATGCTGTTCACCTCCTGGAGAGGTTCTGCCGGCTACCCAGCTACGGGTGGGGCAGGCGGCGAATTGTCTCCGCCGAGTTCGCTCTACCCAGACTAACCACACCCAAAGTTGCTACACAAGACAAAAACAGACTGAAAGTAGGTTTAAATGCGCGTTGCGCCCGACGGGGTCTGCCCGCTGAAATCTGGTTGGTGGGTGCCGAATCCGTGGCGGCTTCGGGTCCTGATTTTGCAGCGTCGGGGCGCGGCGTGGGCGGTTATTGTTGACCTACGCGCGGCGGAGTCGGGCCGTCAGTGGCAACTTACGAGTGGCGCGTTGCCAGGGAGGATCTGTCGTCATGAGAATTCGGCCGACGGAGATCGAATTCCTCGAACTCGGGGAGACGCTCGTGGCGGGCCTGCCGGTGCGAAGTCCGAAGCGTCCTCTCGGGGTGCTGCAAGACCGCAATCTCGAGTCGGCGTGGTCCGGCGTTCTCCAGGAGGACGTGCCGGGGCCGTTGGCTTCGATCTACACCGACCACGCGACCGAGAACGATTCCTACTACACGCAGATCGTCGGTTATCAGTGCTCGTCGATCGACGAGGTGCGGCGGGGACACCTGGTCGCCCGGATCCCAGCCGGCCGATACGCCAGGTTCGTGTCCCTCGGTGAATTCCCGGGCGTGGTCGCCGAATTGTGGGACCAGGTACGTGATGCCGTGGGAGAGGGGCGGATCAGCCGTGCCTTCACCGGCGATTTCGAACGCTATCCGAATGCCTTTCGAATCGATCTGTATGTTTCGGTTCGAACCGTGCCCGGGGAGGCGTCCGCATGAGCTTCACAATCGTCAAACGCGGAGTGCAGGACTTCGGCGGCTTGGTACTACCGAATGTCGAGACCGGGCCAGGCGAAAGAGTCGGTGGCCTGATGGAGTTCACGCGCGAGCGAATTCTCCAGCGTGGGGTTGCAGAGATCGTGACCGTATACGTTCCGAGCAGTGACGGCCGGTCGTCCGCGGTGATCGGATACCCGTGCGCCGACCTGGACGACCTCGTGCTCGGTGACGTATTGGTGCGAGTTCCCGGCGGTTACTTCGCGGTGTTCACCTCGGACGGCCCGGTTGACGATCCGGTCGACGATGTATGGCGACAGGCGGAACTGGCGGCGAAGGAGGGGCGCATCGACCGGGCGTTCGCCGAGGAGATCGAGTTCACGCGTACGTCGAGTTCTGTAGAGCTCTTCATTTCTCTCGTATAGCGGATTCGCTCGCTCGGATCGCCTATTTCACGCCGCGGATTGTCGCATGGTGACAAAGCCGCGACAACCGAGAAGAGTTGTTGACGATAAGCGAGATCATCGGTACTGAGCGTCGGCTGGAAGAAATTTGCTGGAACCGGCGGTCCGATGACTTCCAGGCCGGTACCTCGACTCTGGGAATGGAGCAATTGAGATGGCAAGTAACTCTGCCTGCACGACAACTCCGGGGGAAAAACCGCGTATCGAATCCAGAAGTGTGTGGGACCCACAGTCGCAATGTCGATTCGTTGCCGCCCGTCCTGCCGGGGAGCCGGAGCTCTGGTCCGCATACCTGGCCGGAGCGTTGGGCGGCTACCGCAAGTACGGCGCCGAGGGTGCCCTGGACTACGAACGGACACGCGACGGCGAGTCGACGGCGTTGTTCTTCGTCGCAATTGCGGGAGACGGGTTCGTGGCGGGTGGGTTGCGGGCACAAGGCCCCTATCAGCGCGCGGAACAGGCTCACGCCACCCTGGAGTGGGCGGGGCATCCAGGGGCAAGGGCGGTGCGCACGATGATCACCGACCGCATTCCATTCGGGGTCGTCGAGATGAAAGCCGCATGGGTGGCGGACGGAGTCGCCCGACGAACCGAGCTCACCCGGTCCTTGGCCGGAATCGGTTGTTGCACTTTGGAAATACTGGACGTCCAGTTCCTCCTGGCCACCGCGGCCGAGCACGTGCTGCACTTGTGGGCATCGTCGGGCGGCGAGGTGGCACAGCACATTCCGTCGACACCGTATCCGGACGAGCGATACCGGACGCGAATGATGTGGTGGGATCGGCGAAACCGTCAGAATCTCGGAGCGGTCAAGGGAACGAATCAGTTCACGCGGATGCGTGCGCAGTGGCCGGCAGACGACGATGATGAATCGATCAGACTGCACCGCTCGAACTGAGGCTCGGAGCGTGTCATGGAGGTGCCCCGCCAGCAGTACACGGCGACATTGCTTGCTGACGGGTGCGACGATGACGCGGACTTGCTCGCGACGCTTCGCGAGGGCGGGGATGTCGTCTTCCACGACGAACTCGAGGCGCAACGGAATGCTGTTCGTGCGATCCTCCCGCCCGTGGAATCGGATGAGCGCCCGGCCTGGGCCTATTACCCGTGGCGGCGGGCGGCCGTCCGGGTCCTCGGTCCATCCGGGTTCCGGCTGGTGCGCCTCGACCGGAATCGAAACAAGATCACTCGTGCGGAACAGGGGCGGCTGGCGCAACTCGCCGTGGGGATTGTCGGCCTCAGCGTCGGCCACGCGGTTGCGGTGGCGCTGACCCTCGAAGGTAGCTGCGGTGCCATCAGGCTCGCCGACTTCGATGCGGTCGAGCTGTCCAATCTGAACCGGGTACCCGCTACGGTCTTCGACCTCGGAGTGAACAAGGCAATCGTCGCCGCCAGGCGGATATCCGAGATCGACCCGTACCTCTCCGTCTCGGTGCAGACCGGCGGCGTCGACGCCGACACGATCGATGAGTTCCTCGAGGGACTCGATCTCGTGATCGAGGAGTGCGACTCGCTGGACATGAAGGTCGCGGTGCGGGCGGGTGCCCGTGCACGGCAGATCCCGGTGCTGATGGAGACCAGCGACCGGGGCCTGATCGACGTGGAACGGTTCGACCTCGAGCCCGACCGGCCGCTGCTGCACGGGCTGCTCGGAAACATCGAGGTGGCAGAGGTGGCAGGGTTGTCGGCGCGCCAGAAGGTGGGGCCGGCGCTGCGCATCCTGGGAGCCGAGGACATCTCGTCGCGTCTGGCGGCATCCCTGGTCGAGCTGGGCAGCACCCTGTCGACCTGGCCACAGCTCGGTGGAGACGTGCTGCTCGGCGGTGCGGTCATGGCCTCTGCCGTGCGACGGTTCGGGTTGGGTCGGCCCCTGCCGTCCGGACGCGTCCGGATCGATCTGGACGAGCACCTCGACGCATTGCGGGTACCGAGCGTCAGCCGCGACCTCCGATGTCGCGAGGCCTCGACCGTCGCCGCGCCGCCGGACGACGCCATCGGTGCGGTGGCCCACGCGGTGAGCCGGGCGCCTTCCGGGGGCAACGCGCAGCCCTGGAAGGTGCGCGCCGACGAGGGTGCGCTCCGGCTGTATCTCGATGCCGGCCGATCCGCGGCGATGGATGTGCAGCGCCGTGGCAGTTACGTCGCGCTCGGCGCCGCGATCTTCAATGCCAAGGTGGCTGCGGCGGCACACGGCAAGCTCGGACCGGTCGAGTTGTTCGGCGGTGACGACGTGCCGACCCTGGTGGCCACCCTGACCTTCGGCGAAGGATCCGACGCGCAACTCGCCCGTCACTACGACGGCATGCTGCGGCGCGGGACGAATCGCCATGTTGGGGTTCCTGCGCCCATCGCGCCCGAGACGGAACTGGCGCTGGCGGGGGCGGCGCGCGCCGAGGGCGCACGCCTGTCTGTGCTCGCCGATAGGCGTGACATCACCGCGGCTGCGGAGGTCTTCGCGGCCTCGGAACGGGTGCGTCTGCTTGACCCTCGACTGCACCGCGAGATGATCGGCGAGCTGCGCAGTCCTGGGGACCGGTCGGAGACGGGTATCGACATCCGTTCGCTCGAGCTCGACGCCGCCGAGCTGTCGACGCTCAGGATCGTGAGCAGGCCAGACGTGATGGCGCACCTGGCCGAATGGGACCTCGGTGGGGCGCTCGGCGCCGTCACGCGGGACCGGGTCGTGTCCAGTTCTGCGCTCGCGGCAGTCGTCGTCGGTGGGTGCGAATCCCGGGACTTCGTCTGCGGTGGGGCCGCGGTGGAGAGCGTGTGGATCAGCGCAGAAGCCCATGGACTCGCGGTGCAGCCGATCGCACCGGTGTTCCTCTATGGCCTGGACGGGGCCGACCTCGACGAACTTGCTCCGGCCTACGCCGGGCAGCTGTCGCAAGGGCAGCAGGCTTTGCGTGAGTTGTTCGGCATGCTGTCAGGCGAGGTGCTCGCGCTGATCGTGCGGCTGAGCCATGCTCCTCGCGCGTCGGTTCGCAGCCGTCGACGATCGTCCGTGTTCGGCGCGGCCACCGGGCGCTCGGAAGACTGAGGGGGCGCGCGCGTGTCAGTGCGAACTCTGGAGGAACTGGTCACCGCCGTCGCCTCTCGGCTGACCGCCACCGACGCAAAGACGTGGGTGCCCTCGGCCGAGCAGGTACTACACGATCTGGTCGACTACTTCGAACTCGATGCCTGCTTCCTGCGGCGCAACGATCACGAGATCGGTGCGACGATCCTGGTGGCGGAGTGGCCGAAGCGGCCGTTCGTGCCCGATCCCGACCCTCTCGCCATTGTCTATTTCGCCGATGCCGACCCCGATTTCGCGAGGGCGGAGCACCTGAAGGAGGTCGGCTTCGTACGTCCGGGACAGGACAGCGACGATTATCAGGATCGGGTGGCCAAGAGCACAGGGGTGCCGAAGGTCACCCTGGCCGCGGTCCCACTGCTGTCGGGGGAGGTCACGACGGGAACGTTGGGGTTCATCAAGTTCGGGGACCGCGAATGGGGTATCGAGGAAGTCAACGTGCTCAAGGCGATCGCCGCGCTGCTGACCCAGGTCCAGGAACGGGTACGAGCGGAGGAGCACATCCGGCACACGGCCGACCACGACGAGCTCACCGGCCTGGCGAACCGGCGCGTGCTGGTGGAGTGTCTGGAACGCCGGATGGAGCGCGGGATGCCGGGACCGGTCGCGGTCCTGTTCTTCGACCTGGACCGGCTCAAATCTCTCAATGATTTTCTGGGCCATACCGCGGGCGATGCCTTCATCGTCGAGATGAGTGATCGGTTGCGCAGGTATGTGGGCGACCGGGACATCGTTGCCCGGTTGGGCGGGGACGAGTTCGTCATCGTGTTCGGTGGGGAGGTCGACCTCGCCGCCGCCCGCGTCAAGGCGACAGATATCAACGGCATCGTCAACGAGGGCGTCCGTCTCGGCAGCGTGTCGGTGAGCCGTGGCGCGAGTTTCGGGATCGCGGTCGCGATACCGGGCCAGTGCTCGGGCGCGGACCTGCTGTGGCAGGCTGATCACGCCGTGTTGGCGGCAAAAGCGCAGGGGGGCAACGCTATCGCCACGTTCAACGAGGACATGCGGGCGGAGTTCGAGATCCGCACGATCATCGAGTTGAGTCTCCGGACGTCGATCAACGACGACTCTCTGCACCTGGTGTATCAACCGGAGGTCGACATGCGCAACGGTACGGTGCTTGCGGTTGAAGCGCTGGTGCGATGGGATCATCCGGCACTCGGGCTGTTGCTGCCTGCCTCGTTCATCGAGGTCGCGGAGTCGACGAATCTGGCGTCCGAACTCGGGATCTGGGTATTTCGAACGGCCTGCCGTCAGTTTGCGCGGTGGCGATCCGAGATTCCCGATCTCGACCTCTGTCTGCGGGTCAATGTGTCTCCGGCGCAACTGGTCGGTCTCGACTTTCTCGAAGGTACCGCTCAGGTCCTGAACGAGTACGAGATCGCAGGCGAGAGCGTGTGCCTGGAGATCACCGAGAACGCGATGGTGAGCGATCTCGATCGAACCCGGGTAACCCTGCGGGCCCTGTCCGACCTGGGGATCCGGGTGGCGATCGACGACTTCGGCACCGGCTTCAGCGCGCTGGCGCAACTCAAGCAACTCAAGGTCGACGTCCTCAAGATCGATCGGGAGTTCATCCGCGATCTCGGCCACAGCCGGGGGGACCTCGCCATCGTCAAATCAATTGTCAGCCTGGCGAAGTCGTTCGGCCTCGACCTGGTGGCGGAGGGTGTGGAGTCGGCGTCGGCCGCGCGAACCCTTCTCGAGCTCGGTTGTTACCGAGCTCAGGGGTTCCTGTTCAGCCATCCGCTGCCGGCCGACGAGGCGGGTGACCTCCTCCGTGAGGGCGCGATCCGGCCGTGGACGGCCTCGGCGACGGACCCCGGCACCAAATAGACCTGCACCCCCGTTTTTGGGCTTAAAAGAGGAACAGGTTCGCCATTGCGATAAATAACAGACCTGCAGTATGTTTTTGGGGTCGGGTTTGTCGGGGGGTGAGCGGCCCGACCCTCTAGTTTGGAACTGCCCAATGTGTGAATGCGAGAGAGTCTTCGAAAGCGAGTTCGGATCTGCCCCTCCGGTCGAATCGGCGATGGTCATGTGCGCCGAGTGCGCAGGTCGGTACAGACCCGCTGACGACAGCAGCGCCCTGATGGCAACCCCGGTCCCGGCCCGGCCGGATTGGGAGCGCCGCTACGGCCGCGCTGCCGTCGCCCTTGATTGTCTGAGCCTTCTGGTCGCCGATGCCGTGGTCACCCTGATCTACAACAACGACGTGGTGCGCGCGTCGCCGTCCAACATCGCTGTTGCGCTGGCTGTTCCGCTGACAGCGCCGATCGCGTTGGCGCTGGCACACGCGTGGGACCCGCGGGTGCTCGGTTCCGGGGCGGAGGAATTCAGGCGGGTGGGCTACGCCTATGTCATGTTGATCGCCGCGCTGGCGCTGCTCGGATATGCGGCAGGGACGGCCGCGGGACAGTCGTGGGTGTTCGGGGCTCTGCCCCTCGCCGCAGCCATCACGCTGCTCGGGCGGTATGCGCTGCGGAAGTGGCTGCACAGCGGCAGGCGATCCGGCGCATTCTTGCGCTCGGTGCTGGTGGCCGGGGACATCGACTCGGTTCAGGAACTCATCAAGAGGACCCGTCGAGACGCATACGCGGGCTGGGAGATCCAGGCCGTGTGCCTCGCCGACGTCGATCACGCCGAGTGCTTCCCGGTTGCCATCGATGACGTGCCCGTCGTGGGAACCGACCGCGACATCGTCGGACTCGTGGCCCTGCACGGGTATGAGGCCGTGGCAATACTCCCGTCGACCGGTTGGTCGCCGATGCGTACCCAGAGGCTCGCCTGGGACCTGGAGGGGACCGGAGCGGATCTGCTCATCGCGCCGGCCCTGATGGACATCGTTGGGCCGCGCCTGCACATTCGGCCGGTTGCCGGGATGCCGCTGTTGCAGCTGAGCGCGCCGAACTTCACCCGCCCAGCATGGTTCGTCAAGACGGTGATGGACCGGGTGCTCGCGCTGGGGCTACTGATCGTCATCGCACCGATGATGGTGGCCATCGGATGCGCGATCCGCCTGACGAGTCCGGGGCCCGCGCTGTTCAAACAGACCCGCGTCGGCAGGCGCGGCAGCCAGTTCGAGATGTTCAAATTCCGCAGTATGGTGCGCGACGCCGAAGACAGGCTCGCGGACCTGGCCTCGGCCAACGAGGGTGCTGGTGTGCTGTTCAAGATCCGTGAAGATCCGAGGGTGACCCGGGTGGGTCACTTCATCAGGCGATACTCGCTCGACGAATTGCCCCAGCTGCTCAATGTCGTTGTCGGACAGATGTCTTTGGTTGGACCTCGTCCGCCGCTCGCGTCCGAGGTCGAGCAGTACGACGACGGCGGTGTGCGGCGGCGACTCTTCGTAAAACCCGGTCTCACGGGCTTGTGGCAGGTGAGCGGCCGCAGCAACCTCTCCTGGGAGGAGTCGGTGCGGATGGACCTGCGCTACGTCGAAAACTGGTCGATGGCGCTGGACGTGATGATCCTGTGGAAGACCGCGGCCGCTGTGGTGCGTCCGGAAGGCGCCTTCTGACTACTTCGCGTCACTGCCCGCTTCGTCCTCTGGGAAGGTCTCGAACAGCGTCGAACCCCAGTACCCGCCGTCCCCGACACCTGGCGGCACCGCGAACACCGCGGACCCGACATGCTTGATGTACTCGTTGAGGGCGTCGTTGCGTGAGAGCGACAACTGCATCGGCACGAACTGCTTCTGGGGATCGCGGCAGTAGGCGATGAAGAACAGTCCGGCATCGAGATGTCCGAAGCCGTCTGACCCATCGGTGAAGTTGTAGCCGCGGCGCAGGATCTTGATGCCGCCGAGCTCCTCGTCGGAGGCGAGCCGAACGTGCGCGTCGGTGTCGATGACGGGCTGCCCGCCCGCGCCCTTCGCATCGAGGTTCAGCGGATCGAACTCGTTCTTCTCTCCGAGCGGTGCGCCGGTGCCCTTGCTGCGCCCGATCACCCGCTCCTGTTCGTGGAGCGCGGTGCGGTCCCACGATTCGATCAGCATCCGGATGCGCCGGGCCACCAGGTACGAGCCGCCCGCCATCCACTCCTGGTCGTCGGCCCCGGCCACCCAGACCTGTTCGTCCACGGCGCCCTGGTCCTCGGCCTTGATGTTGCGCGTTCCGTCCTTGAACCCGAACAGGTTCCGCGGCGTCGACTGGGTCGTCGAGGTCGAGGAGGTCCGGCCGAACCCGAGCTGCGACCACTTCACCGCGACGGTGCCGAAGCCGACCCTGGCGAGGTTGCGGATGGCGTGCACGGCCACCTGCGGGTCGTCCGCGCAGGCCTGGATGCAGATGTCCCCGCCGCTGCGGGCCGGTTCGAGGGAGTCGCCGGTGAACTTGGGCAACTCGGCCAGCGCCGTCGGCCGCTTGCCCGCCAGGCCGAACCGCTCGAACAGCGATGGTCCGAACCCGATGGTCAGCGTCAGCCGGCTCGCGTGCAGGTCGAGTGCCTCGCCGGTGTCGGTCGGCGGGGAGTAGTCGCCCGCGCCGATCGCGCCGTCGGGCACGGCCTCCTCGCCCGCCGTCATCCGCTCCGCCATCTCGGTCCACCTCTTCAGCAGGGCGACCAGCTCGTCCCGGGAGTCGGTGGTGACGTCGAACGCGACGAAGTGCATGCGGTCCTGCGCCGGGGTGACGATCCCGGCCTGGTGGGCGCCGCGGAAGGCGACCACCTGGGTGTCCACCGATGCGGGCTCCGGGGCGGTCAGGCGACCGACCGCTGCGCCAGCGCCCACCGCGAGCGCCCCGGCGCCAACGGCGCCGAAGAGCCGCCGCCGCGAGAGCCCGGGACGGCGGGCGCCGTCACTGTCCGGCGACGACACCCTGCACCTGGCTCACCTCGGCGGACAGCGCGTCGATCTTCTGCGAGAGTGCCTGCCGCTGCGGCTCGGTCACCGTGCTGTACAGCACGAATCCGTCGCCGCTGCGGTAGAGGGCCAGCTCCGCGTCGAGCTCGGCGAAGCGCTGATCGATCCGGGTGCCCAGCGCGGGGTCCTTCTCGTCGACGATCGGGCGGAGCGTCGCGATCGCGGCCTGGGAGCCGTCGACATTGGCCTGGAAGTCCCACAGGTCGGTGCCGCTGAAGATGTCCTCCTCGCCGGTGATCTTGGTGCGGGAGACCTCGTCGAGCAGCGTCTGGGCGCCGCCGGCGACCTGGATCGGGTCGACGGTGAAGTCGGGGGAGTTGATGCCGTCGGACAGTTCCTGGAGGTCGGCGAGGAGCTGGTCGGCGATGGCGTTCGTGTCCGGCTGCAGGCCCTGCGCCCACAGGTCCTTCTCGAGCCGGTGGAAGCCGGTCCACTTCTGGCCGGGCTCGAGGTCGACCTCGCGCAGGTCCAGTCGCGGGTCGAGGTCGTCGGGGAACGCCTCGGCAATCGGCTCGATGCGCTCGTAGTAGGTGCGGGTCGTCGGGAACTTCGCCTTGGCGGCCTCGATGTCGCCGGACTTGACCGCGGTGACGAACGCCGCCGCCGTCTCCTGGAGGGCGGTGACCTGGCTCGTGACGTAGCGCTTGTACTCGGCCGCGGCGTCGGCCAGCTGGCCGCTCTCGTCGGCGGCCTTGGAGGAGTCGCCGGTCACCGTGAACTCGGAGCGGATGCCGTCGCCGACCATGCCCGGCTTGCAGGCGGTGTGGTACGTGCCGGCCTCGGAGAAGTTCACGATCAGGGGGCGGGTCAGGCCCGGACCGACGTTCTCGACCTCGCCCATGACGCGGTCGCCCTCGCCGTAGACGTAGAACTCGGTGACCTTCGAACCGTTGTTGGTGATCTCGAAGGTGTTGTTGCCGGTCTCCCCGGTGTCGCGCGCGACCTCGCAGCTGGTGTCCGTCGCGGTGACCGCGATCGCGCCCTCGGCGCTCTCGGACTTGGAGGTGCAGGCGGCCAGCGCCACCGGCGCGAGGGCCAGCAGTGCAATGGTGGGAACGGTGCGACGCACGGTGGAGCCTTTCAGGATGCGGTGATGTGTGAAGATTCGGGGAGCGGAGCCTGCGAGGGCTTGGCTGGTACCGGGCGCAGGAACAGGGTGAGCACGACGACCAGATACACCGCCCAGGCGACCACCTGGAGGACTGTCGGGTCCGGCCGGAAGTTGAAGATGCCCTGCAGGACGGTGCCATACCAGGTCGAGGTGTCGAAGTGTGCCGACACATCGAACGCCAGGTTCGATCCGCCCGGGAGCCAGCCGGCGATCTGCAGGGCGCGGACGCCGTACGCCAGGATCCCGGCCGCGACGACGACCAGGAACACGCCGGTGTAGCGGAAGAAGGCGGTGAAGTTGATCCGGACCGCGCCGAAGTAGAGAGCGACGGTCAGGGCCGCGGCGATGGCGATCCCCAGGAGCAGTCCGACGAGCGGCCAGATGCTGCCCGCGGTGTTCTCCGCGTAGCCGACCAGCAGCAGCGCGGTCTCCACCCCCTCGCGGCCGACGGCAAAGAAGGCCATCGACGCGACCGCGAACGGTCCGACGGCGAGCGCCTTGGACAGCCCCGCGCGCAGGTGCCCGGAGATCGAGGCGGCTGCCTTGCGCATCCACAGGATCATCGCGGTCACGATGACCACGGCGACCAGGGACGCGAGTCCACTGATGAGCTCGGCCGCCATGCCGGTCACGGTCGAGGTACCGAAATGGATGGCGACGAAAATGATCGCGACCATGGCGACGGCCGCGGCGACGCCGAGCCACACCCATTTGAGGGCGTCGCGCCGGTCGGACTTGACCAGAAACGCGACCAGGATCATCACGACGATGCCGGTCTCGAGCCCCTCGCGGAGCCCGATGAGCCCACTGCCGAACAGCTGCGTCGCAACGCTCGGCGCGCTCGCGCCCGCGGCGAGTATGAGCACGGGGGCTCCTCATCTGTGCACGTCCGCAGCCCGGACATAGGCAAGGCGAACCTTCTCTTGAACCGAACTAAGGTAGCACTTACCAGATGTGCGCCCCGGTCGAGGCGGCGGCCCGTCCGAATTGCCCGGATTGCCGCCCGTCCGTGATTCACGTGGATCATGGACGCGGTGACCACACGACGTCGACGACTGCTCGGGTGCGTTGTCGGGACCGTGCTCGGCGCCGCGATCCTCGCCGGATGTGCGGGTGAGCCGAAGATCGCCATCCCGCAGGGCATTCCGCCGGGCCCCGGTGCGCCCGTGCCCCCGATCGACATCGACGCGCCCGGTCGGACCGCCGATCAGTTGCGGGACTGGGCCGCCGACCAGACCGATGCGCTCGGCATCTCGGTCACCGCGCTCGAGGCCTACGGCTACGCGGCCGCGGTGATGGCGCAGAGCCGGCCCGAGTGTGGCATCGGCTGGACGACGCTGGCGGGTATCGCGAGCGTCGAGAGCAGGCACGGCACCTATCGCGGTTCATCCGTCGCGCCGACCGGCGACGTCAGCCCGCAGATCCGGGGGATACCGCTGGACGGGGGACCGGGCGTCGCCGAGATCGCGGACACCGACGGCGGCGCGATGGACGGCGACCCCGTGCACGACCGCGCGATGGGCCCGCTGCAGTTCATCCCGGAGACATGGAAGCGGTGGGGCGTCGACGCCAACGGCGACGGGGTGGCGAATCCGGACAACATCGACGACGCGGCGCTGACGGCGGCGCGGTATCTCTGCGCCAGGGGCGGCGACCTGACCTCCGAGGAGGGCTGGCGCCGGTCGCTGATGGCATACAACCTGTCCGGCGAGTACCTGACCGACGTTCGCGACCGCGCGGCCGCGTATTCGGTGGGGACCCGGCCGTGACCGCGCGGCGCGACGACACGGCCGGTTGCTGCCGTTAGGCTCAGACCTGGCACTATGTAGCGAAATCGTCTACTGGAAACGCCGCCAAAAGGAGAACCATCCGTGGCCATCATTGAGCAGGTCGGAGCTCGCGAGATCCTCGATTCCCGGGGAAACCCCACGGTGGAGGTCGAGGTGCTGCTCGACGACGGCAGCTTCGCGCGCGCCGCGGTGCCCTCGGGTGCCTCCACCGGCGAGCACGAGGCCGTGGAGCTGCGTGACGGTGGCGACCGCTACGGCGGCAAGGGCGTCGAGAAGGCCGTCGAGGCCGTGCTCGGCGAGATCGCCCCGGCCATCATCGGCATCGACGCCACCGAGCAGCGCGTGGTCGACCAGGCGCTGCTGGACCTCGACGGCACCCCGGACAAGTCCCGACTCGGAGCCAACGCCCTGCTCGGCGCGTCGCTGGCCGTCGCCCGCGCGGGCGCCGAGTCCTCCGGCCTGGAGCTCTTCCGCTACGTCGGCGGCCCGAACGCGCACGTCCTGCCCGTCCCGATGATGAACATCCTCAACGGTGGCGCGCACGCTGACACCGGCGTCGACGTCCAGGAGTTCATGGTCGCGCCGATCGGCGCCGCCACCTTCAAGGAGTCGCTGCGCTGGGGCACCGAGGTGTACCACTCGCTCAAGTCGGTCCTCAAGGCCAAGGGCCTGTCCACCGGCCTCGGTGACGAGGGCGGCTTCGCCCCCGACGTCGCGGGCACCAAGGAAGCACTCGACCTGATCATCGAGGCCATCGCCAAGACGGGCCTGAACCTGGGCACCGACGTCGCGCTGGCGCTCGACGTCGCGGCGACCGAGTTCTACACCAAGGGCACCGGCTACAAGTTCGAGGGCAAGATCCGCACCGCCGCCGAGATGTCGGCCTTCTACGCCGAGCTGATCGCCGCGTACCCGCTGGTCTCCATCGAGGACCCGCTGGACGAGGACGACTGGGAGGGCTGGGTCGCGCTCACCGAGCAGATCGGTGACAAGGTCCAGCTCGTCGGCGACGACCTGTTCGTCACCAACCCGGATCGCCTCGAAGAGGGCATCGTCAAGGGCGCCGCGAACGCGCTGCTGGTCAAGGTCAACCAGATCGGCACGCTGACCGAGACCCTGGACGCCGTCGACCTGGCGCACCGCAACGGCTACAAGACGATGATGAGCCACCGCTCGGGCGAGACCGAGGACACCACCATCGCCGACCTCGCCGTCGCCGTCGGCAGCGGCCAGATCAAGACCGGCGCCCCCGCCCGCAGCGAGCGCGTCGCGAAGTACAACCAGCTCCTCCGCATCGAGGAGGCCCTCGGCGACGCGGCCCGCTACGCAGGCGAGCTCGCGTTCCCGCGCTTCTCCTTCGACGGCTCGGCGAGCTGAGAACGGAAGCGGTACTGAGCCTATGAGCCAACGCGGTAGGTCACGTCCGGGCGGCAGCCCGGCCGGTCGGGACTCCCGTCGCACCCGCGACGAGTCGGCTGCGCGGCGTCCGTCGCGCGGCCGTACGACCGGACCTACCGCGTCGGCTCCAGGCTCCGGCCCCGCTGCGGGCGGGAAGCCCGCACCGGAGTTCGAGCCCGAGTCGTCCAGCGAGAAGCCCATCCGCGCACGGGGTTCGCGCGCCGGCTCCTCGGGCGAGGACAAGCCCGAACGCACCATCCTCGGGCTCTCCACCGGCAAGGCGGTGATGCTGGCGGTGGTGGTCTGCGCCCTCGCGCTCACCCTGGCCGTCCCGCTGCGCAACTACCTCACCCAGCGCAGCGAGGCGGATCGGGTTGCCGCGCAGCAGAAGGAACTCGAGGAAGACCTCAAGCAGCTGACCCGGCAGAAGCAGCAGAACGACGACCCCGCGTACATCTCCGCCGAGGCCAGGGAGCGGCTGCAGTACGTCAAGCCGGGCGAGACGCCGTTCCAGGTGCAGCTCCCCGGCGAGGTGGCGACCAGGCCCGAGCAGCTCAGCGAGCGCAAGCGGACAGGGGATCCCTGGTACACCGACCTGTGGCGTCCCATCGTGGAGCCGCAGCCGGAGCCCAGCGCGACGCCAGCGCCGCCCGTCCCGGGACCGCCACCGCCCGCACCGGATTCGACCGGCGCGGGTTCGATGACCATTCCTCATGATCAAGGAGGGCCCGTCGGGTGACCGATTCGGCTGACAGCACTTCCCGCCCCGCGGTATCCCAGGACGACCTGGCCGCCGTGGCCGCGCAGCTCGGCCGCGATCCGCGCGGCGTGCTCGCCATCGCCTACCGGGCACCGGACGGCACGCCAGGTGTCGTCAAGACCGCGCCCCGGCTGCCGGACGGCACGCCGTTCCCCACGCTGTACTACCTGACCGATCCGCGTCTCACCGCCGAGGCGAGCCGGCAGGAGTCGGCCGGGGTGATGCGCGAGATGACCGAGCGCCTCGAGCGCGATCCGGAGCTGGCGCAGGCCTACCTCCGTGCGCACGAGTCCTACCTCGCCGAGCGGAACGAGATCGATTCGCTCGGAACCGATTTCACCGGCGGCGGCATGCCCGACCGGGTCAAGTGCCTGCACGTGCTGATGGCGCATTCGCTGGCGAAGGGACCGGGGCTCAACCCGCTCGGCGACGAGTCGGTCGCGCTGGCCGCGCAGGGCAAGCTGCGCGGCACCGCCATCCCGGCGGACTGGCCGGTCTACCAGGGACCCGGCGAGACCGGGAACGACGAATGACCAGGGTCGCTGCTGTCGACTGTGGCACCAACTCGATCCGCCTGCTGATCGCGGACGCCGACGCGGAGGGACACCTGCACGACGTCCGCCGCGAGATGCGGGTCGTGCGCCTCGGGCAGGGTGTCGACGCCACCGGCGCGTTCGCGCCCGAGGCCATCGAACGCACCCGGGTCGCGCTGCAGGAGTACGCGGACATGATCCGCGAGACCGGCGCCACCGCGGTCCGGATGGTCGCGACGTCGGCGACAAGGGACGCCTCCAACCGCGAGGACTTCTTCGCGATGACCAGGGAGGTCCTCGGTGCCGTGATCGAGGGGGCGGAGGCGGAGGTGATCTCCGGGGACGAGGAGGCACGGCTGTCCTTCGCGGGCGCCGTCGGCGAACTCGACCCTGCCGCAGGACCTTTCGTTGTCGTCGATCTCGGCGGCGGATCCACCGAGGTGGTCCTCGGTGACGGCGGCGGGGTGCACGCGGCGCACTCGACCGACATCGGCTGCGTGCGGATCACCGAGCGCTGCCTGCACGACGACCCGCCGACGGCCGAGCAGATCGCGCAGGCGCGCGAGTTCGCGTTGGCGAAGCTGACCGAGGCCTTCGATGTGGTGCCGGTGGAGCAGGCACACACCTGGGTCGGCGTGGCGGGCACGATGACGACCATCGCCGCGGTCTCACTGGAACTGCCGCACTACGACGCCGAGAAGGTGCACCTGTCGCGGATGACGCTGCCGCGACTGCACGAGGTGAACGATTCGCTCGTGCACATGACCCACGACCAGCGCGCCGCCCTCGGGCCGATGCACCCGGGTCGGGTCGACGTGATCGGTGGGGGAGCGATCGTCTCCGACGTCCTGGCCGAGGAGCTCGCGCGCCGGGCGGGGATCACCGAACTGGTGGTCAGCGAGCACGACATCCTCGACGGGATCGCGCTCTCGATCCTGTAGCTCCGATCCGGCAAATCGTCGCCGCGGGCAAGCTAGCATCCACGTGTCCAGTTCGACCGTTTCCGCGGTCGGACCGGTAGTGGCTGTCGCGATGTCGGCGCCGCGGCCCCCATAGCCCAATTGGCAGAGGCAGCGGACTTAAAATCCGCCGAGTGTCGGTTCGAGTCCGACTGGGGGCACTGTGTGTTTGTAGTCAGAGCCTCAGGGCAGAGTTGTTTCCCTGCCGAGACTTGAGAAGTTATCGCACCTTTGCCCACATACTCATCGAGGCGTTTCGCCACCGTTCTCGAGGTCGTTATCGAACAGATCTGCGTATACGTCCAGCGTCATGGCTGCTGACGAGTGGTCGAGCATCCACTGGACGGTCTTGGCGCCGACACCGCGTCGATCCTGTTTCAGTCTTCATCGACACCAGTTCGGGCGGCACACGCCTCCTCGCCTCGGGCACGGATACGCGGATCAAGATCCGGCGCATCGGATAGGGAACCGCGCGTCACGGCCCGGCCGTCCCAAACCTGGATGAACCCAGTCGAGGAGTTGGGTTGCTGCAGTGCTGTGGGCACTTGGAACAGAAACGCCCCCACTCGATCTCGGGTGGGGGCGTTTTGTTGGTGAGGGACTAGTTGTTGGTGATCGTGAAGCCACTACCGGTGATGGGCTGGTTCGCAGCATTTCGGCGCGGGTTCAGGTCGTCGAGAATCGCTTTGGGGGAGGTGTAGACGTGGTAACCCACGGCGGGACCTGACGGCGCCGTGCCCACCATCCATGAGACGATTCCAGCCCATTTGTTGCTCTGGCCCATCGGGTTGGCGGGACCACCGGAGTCCCCCTGAATAGTCTCGGCCCCCGTGTAGTTCCAGTTGTTCTCGTTGTACCAAATGTGACCGCATGCGACCCCGGTGGGATCGTTATTTTGTGCGAACTGCTGGGAGGTGATGGAACCGGCATTGCAGATCCAGCGCCCAAACAACCCCGTAGGAGGCATAACCGACGGGTTTCCCGCTGCATCGGAGTAGATCTGGTTCATCTTGTACCAGGGCTGCGAAGGAACAAGGATCGTGGGACTCGGGTCCCTGGCAAATCGAATACTGAAGGGGGTGCCGTCCTCATTGTTCCCATACTTGGGAGCCGTCATCACCTGGCTGGAGAGCGTGACGTTGTTGGCGAATTCGATCACCATGTAGTCGAGCGTTCCGATGTTGACCTTGGTGTCATCGGGGTCGTCGTTCGATACGTAGCGGATCCAGCCGATGGGCCCGGCTGCGACGTCACGCCAGTCCCAAACTGGGTGGTTGTTGTCGAGGACCTCAGTCTGCTTCTCAACACCGGGGTACGGGTTGAAACCGTGCTCGTCTAACTTGTTCAGGTTCAGCGGATGGTTCGTTCCGTGGGTCGGGTTGCAGTGTCCGGCGGTGATGCCGACCTTGCGTCCCGCGGAGTCGGTGCCGACCGCACCGAGGGTGCACGAGCCGCCCCAATTCTTGTAGTCGTCGAATGCGAGTCTCATGCTGGCTGAGACTGTCTTTGCGGGCGGAACGGCAGGGGCGGCGACCTTGTCCCCCGGCGGAGTCCAGGGCGGCTTCTGTTCCGCCTGGGCGGTGCCCGCTCCGAGGCCGACCATCAACGTGGATGCGGTGAGCAGGCCGGTGATATACCGGGTCGCGCGTTTCATGCACTCTCCAAATCGTGGTAGCGAACTGGCAAATGCGCTCACGCTATACCGCTCGGTCTGTTTTGGGAGGCGAATTCTTTACCCGGAGAATCTGACCGAAGCACCCGGGATGTTCGAATATATGTGCGAATAAATCTAGCCTGAAGGCATGGCTGTGCACGTCGAGCCCGCGCCGACCCACTGCCCGAACGGTCACCGCCTCGGGCCGCGGCGCTGCCTTGTCGGCTGGGAACAGTGCGGGTGCGCAGGAGCTCGCCGGGGCGGACATCGAACGCACTTCTGCCGGGAGTGCGGCGTCACGATAAGGATCCCGCCGTGCTCTGGGCGGCAGCCGCAGCGTGACAGGTGGACGGGCTGATCAAGCCGTGCGGCGCTACGCCGACCGGCGGATGTCGTCCTTCTCGCCCGTCGGGCGGCGCTTCGATGGGGATGCCGATGAACATTCGGCGCATCACGGCTCGCGTCAACGCGCCAACGGCGCGGGTCTGGAGGTCCAAGACTGCGTCAGTCGTCGCCAATGCCAGCACCACGGGTGTGCCGATCCACACCGGAATCTTCATGCGCCTTCTCCTCGGGACTGCGTGCGCCCGTCAGCGATGGGAGTTCTGGCGGGATGAACAGGCGGCCCCGCCGACGCAGGGGGCTTTGTCGACGGGGCCTACGCCACTCATCGAGGGATGGTGGCGCGAACTCACCGTAGACGGAGCAAGTCGTTACTCGCGCGTACAAAACTGGACGGTTCTCCAGATTGGCAGATGGGCCTCCCATCCGGGTTTCACCCATGCCGGATGAGGTGTCGGTGGCACATCCGAGAAAATCTGAACTCCTCGATCACTCGAATAGAGGAGAGAAACGGCATGGATGGTTCCGGATCCGTTGAACTGACTGCAGCGTTGGCCGGGATCGGTGTCCCGGACCGCGTGGAGACACCGCTCGGCGCATTCGAGTTCTTCGACGGCGTACCGCTACCCGAGTCGACCCGCAAGCTGTACGACGGACTGGACTTCGTCCGAGGCATCGACGCCTTCCTCAATGCCGTGCCAGGAGCGTCTCTGGTGGCGATGAGGCGCGGATTCCGCAGTATCGGGATCGACGGGCTCAACGTCCTCGGCGTCACCGACCCCCGGGCCAACTCGGGGAGCTACTTCCTGACCCCGAACACCTCGACCGCGTACGGGACGATGTTCATCGACCTGCACGACGGGCCGGTGGTCATCGAGCCGCCGACGAACTCCCTGTGCGTCGTCGACGACTTCTGGTTCCGATACGTGACGGACATGGGCATCGCCGGACCGGACAAGGGGCAGGGCGGAAAGTACCTGTTCCTCCCGCCCGGCTACACCGGCGACGAGCCTGAAGGCTACTTCGTCTGTCGCACACCTACTTTCACCAACTGGGTGGTCTTCCGCGCACTCGACGGGATCGAGGCGGTCAAGCAGTCCCGTGTCTACCGGCTCTCCGAGTCGGCCAATCCGCCCGAGATGACGTTCGTCAACATTGCGGACGAAGTGTTCAACACCGTCCACTCGAACGACATCTCCTTCTTCGGCGAGGTCGACGAACTGATCCAGGAGGAGCCGCCCGGCTCGCTCGACCCCGAGCGGGCGGGGCAGCTCGCCGGGATCGGCATCAAGCACGGACGACCGTTTGAACCGGACGACCGGCTGAAGAAAATCCTCGACTCGGCGGCGAAGACCGCCGCGGGCATCAGCCGGGCGCTCGCGTACTTCCCGCGCGGCACGGAGAACTTCACCTTCGAAGGCGCGTCCTGGAAGGACGGGTTCGTCGGCGGCAGTTACGAATTCCTGCACGAGCATGCGCGCCTGCTCGACGCCCGCACCCTGTTTCACTACGTCGCCACCGTCATCACGCCGGCGATGGCCCACGCGCAGGTCGGCGCCGGTTCCGCATACACCTACACCGCCGAGGACTCGCAGGGGCGCCTGCTCGACGGCGCCAAGACCTACCGCCTCGTGTTGCCACCGAACCCGCCGGCAAAGAACTTCTGGTCGGTCGACGTTTATGACACCCAGACGCGGTCGCTCCTCCAGACGGACAACCCCCACCCGAGCGTGATGAGCCTCAGCGGCACCGTGCAGGAGGAGAACGACGGGTCGATCGTGCTGTGGTTCGGGCCGACCGCGCCTGCGGGCAAGGAAGCGAACTGGATCCGAACCGTCCCCGGCAAGAGCTGGTGGCCGATCCTTCGACTCTACGGCCCCCTACAGCCGTGGTTCGACAAGGCCTGGCAGCCCGGCGAGATCGAAGAAGCAAGCTGAGGATCGCCCGTCAGGAGCTCGGTGGCGTCTCGCCTCGGTAGGCCTGGTGGCGGTGTAGGAACTTGGCGCGGTGCCCGCGGAGGAGCTGCACCTCGTCCACGTCCTCGCCCTGCTCCCGCTGCTCGGCCTGACGTTTCTCGAGCTCCAGGGCGATCCTGGCCGGGTTCGTTTGTTCGCGCAGATCGCGGGCCCGCATGGCGGCGGACTCGTCATGCAGTAGATACGCGGCGGCACGGTCGCAATAGATGAGCATTCGCTCGTACCCCAGTCTCACCGCCGCGCCTTCGTCGAGCCTTGTTGCGCCGATGTCCTCGACCAGCTGAAACGGAAGGCGCGCGAACCGGTAGTTGAATCGGGCCACCGCCATGGGTATCCCGAGCACGGTTCGATCGTATCGGCGTCGCATCGGGCTGGCTGTGGACAACCGCTGTGGAAATCAGCGCATGGCGGGGAGGCCGTACCTCTTGAGGGCGGCGGCCACCAAGCCGGTAGCGAGGGCGGCCGCTGCCGCGGCTCGAATTGCGGCCGACCTGATGCGGGGTGCTGCGTGCGATGCCATTGGCGACGGTTCTCCCTCGTTGGCGTGCCTCCGGTTGAGGCGGCGGAGCCAAAGGTATGCCACGTCACACGTGTTGGCCACCAATGGAACGCTTGGTTTCCACCGAGGTGAAACACGTTCTCGCGCTACGTGAGTTGGCACAAAGAAGGCCCGTCGCCCGGAGGGTGTCGGCTCAGGACTCGTCGATGCCGGCGAAGGCGGCAGTGGACTGGCGCAGCAGATCGGTGACCCGTTTGTCCGAGTACCCGGTGGGAGTGATCACGACGCCCCTGCGCGGGCACCACACCACGCCTTTGTCGATACGGGTCGCCGACGCGGCTAGGCCGACCTCCCACTTCCCGAGCACGACCGCATCGGGGTCCACCGATACTTCCCAGTCGAGGATCCAGGACTCGAGGGCTGCCCACTGATAGGCGGGGTCAGCGATTCTTGCGCGCACCGCGGCCATTGTGGCGACGCGAGCAGAAGCTGGCAAGCGTCGCACTTCAGAGCGAGATTCGGCCGACCTCCACGGGTTCGACGCGTCCGGTTGAGAGGTCCGTCGGCGGCCGGTTCACGGGTAGATGGCGGCCTTCAGGTCCTCGAAGGATTCGCGCAGCAACTCGACGTAGCGACCGTCGTCGCGCAGCTGCCGCGGGTCTGCGGTGATGTTGACCGCCAGCGAATCACCCACCGAGCTGATCGAATGCACCACGCCGCCGAGGCCTACGAGCGGGGCCACCCCGAAGTTCGCGGCGACGGTGGATCCGCAGAGCACCATGTCGGCTGGGCCCTTGGGCACGTTGGTGACCAGGGTGTTGGCGAGCCGGATGGTCGACGACTGCCGGGTGGGGAGCGCGCCGAGGACGCGGAGACCGTTCCGCACCACGAATCCCGGGATCGAATTGGCGAGCGCGTCGAACTGCGTCTCGCCGGGGCCGGTCTTGCGCACCGTGTCCATCAACACCGAGCGATGGATCGCCCGGGCGCGCTCGACGAGGTCGGGGAGGTCGGTGTGCAGGTCCACGGCGAGGGTGACGAACCGGTTCCGGGAGGTCGCCTCGGCGGCGTTGCGGGTCGAGAGCGGGACCCCGGCAGCCAACGATCCTTCCGGCGCGGTGCCGACCTCGCACAGATATCTGTGCATGGTCGAGCCGACGATAGTGAGCATCAGGTCGTTGACGGTCACACCGCCGATCGCGCTCCGCATCGCCCGCAGCTCGGGGACCGAGAAGAACACGGCGTCGAAGACGCGCTCCGGGCCGAGGGGTTGATTCAGCACAGTGCGCGGGCGCAGCGCGGCGGGAACCTCGTACATCCCCTGCGCGCGCTCCGCCCGCATCAGTCGCTGGACCCGTCGCGCCCGGGGCACAAGGCCTGCGAGTAGGCAGAGGTTTCGGGGTAGAGAGGAAACCGCGGCGGCGGCCATCGAGAACCGGGAAGGAATCGCAGCCGCCGCGGCCGGGCGCTCATCGGTCGGCAGGTTCTCGGTGAACAGCTGCCGGGAGATCTTGGCGCCGAGGCCGCCGTCCGCCATCGAATGGTGCATCTTGATGGCCACCACGGTGGCGTCCCCCGGGATCTCGGCGACCCCGGCGACCCCGGTGACGATGTGGATTTCCCACAGGGGTCGCGAGGGGTTCAGTGGCCGCCGCTGGATGTCCGCCAGCAGCGTCCGCAGTTCCTCCCAGCCTCGCCCGTCGTGGAAGACGACGTGGTCCTCGGCCGCGAACGCGGGGTCCTCGGCCCAGTACGGGTGGTCGAGGTCGAAGGGGATCCGGATCATGCGCTGGCGCAGGATGCCGATTCGGTCGGCCCGTTCCGTGATCCACCGCAGCAGCTCGTCCCGGCCTGGTTCGGGGTGCTCACCCGAGTCGAAGGCAAATGTCGAGACGGAGGTCTGATTGGCCGACGGTGTCTCGACGTACACGAACACGGCGTCGCGCGGATCGACCTGCATCATCAATGTCCCCCGAGGGCCGAAGCGCCATTCCCAGGTGAACGTACCGTCCAGCTCGGCGGTTGCTGTCTTTAGCACCCCCGCGACTCCAATCGGCCGACTCGGGTACGTGACGTCGGCCACTAGTTTTTCGGCGCCTGTGGGAGCTCGAAACCGTCGGGTCTCGCGCGGGTCGGTTCCGTGATCGACGCAAAACCGGCCGGTTTGTTATCTCGTCGTTACTGAATCTGTCTCGCTCGGATTTTCGCGCCTGACCTCACATTTTTGACGGTCCGCCGGATCGCAGTAGGGACTTGTCGCAGGTGGGGCGGCGCGCCGCGCCGGGCGGACAGGGTGCCCGGCGCGGCGTCCCGGCCGGGGTTCAGTCGATCAAGATCGTATTTAGATAAAGATTCGATCACGGTGGACGTATCGATATCGTTTCGTTACCTTCGTTGTGGGGGTCCGAGGTTGCACGGCCCAAAAGGTGCGACCAAGAAGCCAACGAAGATGAGGTAAAGACTGTGGGAACTCTCCGCAGGACGTTCAATCGTTCCAGCTCGATCACCACCGCCCGTCGCCTGAAGGGTGCAACCGTCGCCGTCGCGACCGGCGCGATCCTGGTCGGCGGCATGCAGCTCGGATCCGCCACCGCGACCGCTGCGCCGATCGATCACCAGGCCTTCGCCGCCGTGCCCTTCCAGCTTCCGCAGGAACTGCTGCCCCAGGGAGCCCCCGCCGCACCGGCGCCGCTGCCCGAGATCACCGGCGCGCAGCAGTGGGTCAACGACCAGCTGCGCGCGCTCAACCCGGGCGGGTCTGTCGCACCGCTCAAGGCGCGCACCGTGCAGCCCGTCAACGGCCACATGACCTCCGGCTACGGCGCTCGCTGGGGCTCGCATCACGGCGGCATCGACATCGGCGCCAACCTCGGCACCCCGATCATGTCCGCTGCCAACGGTGAGATCATCTCCGCGGGCCCGGCCTCCGGCTTCGGGCTGTGGGTCCGCGTGCGTCACGACGACGGCACCGTCACCGTCTACGGACACGTCAACGAGTACACCGTCAATGTCGGCCAGCGTGTCGAGGCCGGTCAGCAGATCGCGACCGTCGGCAACCGCGGCCAGTCCACCGGACCGCACCTGCACTTCGAGGTGTGGGACGCGAACGGTGCCCAGCTGGACCCGAGCGAGTGGCTGGCGGCCAACGGTGTCGCGGTGACCTGGGGCAGCGCCCCGGCCGCCTAGGCGCCGGACCAGGCTTCAGACCCCCACGCGCGGGGCGTGGGCACGCTGTCGGAAGACGGCGATGCTCATGCCCCGCGCGTTCGGCGTCTCAGATGCCGACGGCCGTCTCGAGTGCCTCTAGCTCGGTGTCGAGGTGGTCCAGGATCGCCTCGAGGTCCGGCAATGCCCGCCTGCAGCCGGTCAGCCCGAACGCGATCGCGTCGTCGGAACTGGTGCAGGTGATGTTCAGGGCCTGTCCCTCCTGCGGGAACGCGATCGGATACAGCCCGTCGAGCCGGGCCCCGTTCCAGTACAGCGGTGTGCGGGGGCCGGGAACGTTGGAGATCACGACGTTGAACGGCGGGCGGACCGCCCCGCTGCTGCCCGCGACCACGTGCAGCGCCGCAGGCACCATTCCGGCCGCGCTCACCGCGAGGATCTGCGACGAACTCATGCCGATCATCGACTCCTTGCCCTCGAGCATCGACGTTCGCACGGTCTCGAGCCGCTGCGCCGCGTCGGCGGAGTGGGTCGCGAGGTTGCACATCAGCACGCCGAACGAGTTGCCCGCCTGGCTTTCGTCGGGGCCGCCGCGAAGCGACACCGGCACGGCGGCGATCAGCGGGACCTCGGGCAGGGCCTCCCGCGACTGCAGATACGTGCGCAGGCCGCCGGAGCACATCGCGAGCACCACGTCGTTGACGGTGGCGTCGGACGCCTTGGCGATCAGGCGGAGTCGCTCGATCGGCCAGGACCGGGCGGCGTAGCGCCGTGCCCCGGCGATGGGCACGTTGAGGATGGTGTTCGGGGCGGCAAAGGACAGAGAGCCGCCCTGCTCGCGGAGCGCGCGGACCACGGTGCCCGCCAGCGCCGAGCCGAGCCCGGCCGCCCCTCCCAGCAGTGACGCGGCCCCGCGGACCGCGGCGGCGGGCAGTCCGAGGACGCCGCCACCGTCGCTGGTCTCGACGGCCGGTTCCTCCGATGCGGGGCACGCCGGCTCCGGGTCCTTCATGTCCCAGACGGCGGGGATCGCCCGGTCCGTCGGGTCCTCGCTCAGTGACTGCGCCAGCAGTCTCATCGCCGAGACCCCGTCGGCGAACGCGTGGTGAAACTTCGTGTACACCGCGAATCGGCCGTCGTTCATGCCCTCGATCAGGTGCATCTCCCACAGTGGACGGTGACGGTCCAGGGGTGCCGAGTGCAGTTGTGAGCACAGGTCGAGTAGTTCACGCATGCCGCCGGGTTGCGGCAGGGCGTCGTGGCGCACGTGATACCCGAGGTCGAACCCGCTGTCCTCCTCCCAGGCCCACTGTCCGAATGAGGACCACGAGCGCGTCGGCTTCTGGCGGAACCTTTGTGCCGCAGTGTCCTTCGCGAGAGCGGCATCGAATGCCGCGCGGACATCGGAAGCGGTGGCGCCCTCCGGCGGCTCGAAAAGCTGCAGCCCGCCAACGTGCATGGGGTGTTCGCGCGATTCCGCCAGCAGCCACATCGAGTCGGCGGGAGACATAGACAGCGGCATGGGCGGCCCTCCTGGGTTCTCGACCGCTGCCCCGGTCGGATTGTGGATTTCTGTCGAATTTGTTGTACCCGTTCGTGAATCGCCCCGCTACTTGTCACTTGTCCAGTCATGGGACGGACGGTCGAGGTGGTCGCTCGTCCATGTCGGGCCCGGGACCTGGAACAATCGAGCGGTGCCGGTCCCCGAAGAAGTCCTGTCCCGACTGCGTCGGTTCCCCGACGTGGAGGCGCCGAACCTGTTCGCCGTCGACGGCGCGGATCGGCTGATCCTCGACGAGGCGGGCCCGTCGCTGCTGGGCGCGGCGAGCGGGACGGTGGCGGTGATCGGCGACCACTACGGCGCCCTCACCCTTGGGACGATCGCGGGCTTCGGCGTCACCGACGTCCGGGTTCACCAGGACCCGATCACCGGCGAGCTCGCGCTGTCGCACAACGCCGCGCGAGCCGGACTGAGCGAGGCCTACCGGTCCTGCGGGCTGGACGAGTCCCTGCTCTCGGGGGCGCGGGTGGTGCTGGTCCAGCTGCCGCGCAGCCTGGCCGCCCTCGCCGAGATCGCCGAGGCCGTCGCCCGGCATGCCGATCCGGAGGTGGTGATCTACGCGGGCGGCCGCGACAAGCACATCACCCCCGCGATGAACGAGGTGCTCGCCCGCAGCTTCGGCGACGTGCATGCCACCCGTGGCAGGCAGAAGTCCCGGGTGCTCGTCGCCCGCGGCCCGCTCGATCCGCCCGCCGAGCCGACCTACCCGCTGCGCGAGCACCTGGCCGAGCTCGACATGGAGGTGGTCGCGCACGGGGCCGCCTTCGCGGGCACCAAGCTCGACATCGGAACCCGGTTCCTGCTCGACTACCTGCCCCGGATGAACCCGGATGCGCGATCGGCGGTCGACCTCGGTTGTGGCACAGGGATTCTCGCCGTGGCCTTGGCTCGTTCCCGTGCCGACCTGCGGGTGATCGCGACCGATCAGTCCGCCGCGGCTGTCGCGTCGACGGCGGCGACCGCGCACGCGAACGGGGTCGGCGACCGGGTGACCGCGCTGCGAGACGACGTGATGTCCACCCTCGGCGACGCCACCGCCGACCTGATCGTCTGCAATCCGCCGTTCCACGTGGGTGCGGCCGTCCATACCGGGGCGGCGCTGTCGATGTTCCGCGGCGCGGGCCGGGTGCTGCGCGAGGGTGGTGAGCTGTGGACCGTCTACAACTCACACCTGGGATACCGCGGTGCGCTCAGGAAGTCGGTCGGCCCCACCGAACTGATCGGACGGAACCCGAAGTTCACCGTCGCCCGGTCGGTCAAGGGCGTGTGACGGCTCGGCCCGCTACTTGACGGGCCCGCCGCCGATCGGGTCGCCGTCGAACTGGTCGCGGGTGATGCCGAGGTCCTCGATGATGACGCCGTCGACCACCTCCGCCTCGACGGACTCGGGATCGCCCGGCTGCTGACCGTCGTCGTCGAGCGGGGTGTCGGGCTCTTCCTCGGCGAGCCGCTCGTCGAGGGTCTCGCCCGCGGCGGCCTCCGCCGCGGTGGTCCCGAAGCGATCGGCCTCGCTCCAGTGATCGGGGGCGTCGACGACATCATCGCCGTCGTCGTTGCGGACCTCGTCCGAGTCGAGCGACTCGCTGGCGTTGAGGGTCTGGCCCGGGCCGTCCTCGGTGCTCATGAGTCAATAATGCCACCCTTGGGTGCAATGTCGTGCCAGGTGAACCTCGTTTTCGTGCGGGGCGGGCGCGATCCGCGCCCGGTAGAGTCCCCACTGTTCCGGCTGGCGACTTGTTTAAGTTCGAAGCGCTGGGAACTTACGGTCACATGTGAGACGTTTTACCAACAGAACGGGATTTCCCGTCGCGGTCGGGCCACAGCGGCACGGCAGGATCCCCAGGGATCCACCTATAGAAGGGACACGCACGGTGCGCACCACCAGTAACCCGGTGTTCCGCAACCTCCCCAAGCAGGAGGGCAGCGGATACGCCTCGTTCGGTTCTGCCGCGGCAGGCGCGGGGCAGATGACACAGCAGTTCGGTCAGCCCCAGTACACGCAGGCTGAGCCGTACACGACAGGTCCTGCTCAGCGGGCCATGACCATCGACGACGTCGTCACCAAGACGGGCATCACGCTCGGTGTGCTGACGGTCGCGGCGATCATCTCCTACGTGCTCGTCAACTCGAACGTCGACCTCGCGGCGCCGTTCGTGATCGGCGGCGGACTCATCGGGCTGGTCCTGGTCCTGGTCGCGACCTTCGGCCGCAAGATGGACAACCCGGCGATCGTGCTGGCCTACGCCGCGGCGGAGGGCGTCTTCCTTGGCGCGCTGTCGTTCATGTTCACCGACATCACGTTCGGCGGCACCGGCGGCTCCACCCTCATCGCCCAGGCGGTGCTCGGCACCTTCGGCGTGTTCTTCGGCATGCTCGTGGTCTACAAGACCGGCGCCATCCGCGTCACCCCGCGGCTGACCCGGATGATCATCGGCGCACTGATCGGTGTCGTGGTGCTCTCGCTCGGCAACCTGATCGCCAGCTTCTTCACCCCGGGTGGCCTCGGCCTCCGTGACGGTGGCGGACTCGCGATCGTCTTCAGCCTCGTCTGCATCGGCATCGCCGCGTTCAGCTTCCTGCTGGATTTCGACGCCGCCGACCAGCTGATCCGCGCCCAGGCGCCGGAGAAGGCGGCCTGGGGCGTCGCGTTCGGCCTCACCGTCACCCTGGTGTGGCTGTACGTCGAGATCCTGCGACTGCTGAGCTACTTCAACAGCGACTAGTCACCGCACGCCTGACCACGAACGGGCGGTTTCCTGCTCCGTCACTCGACGGATGTTCAGGAAACCGCCCGTTCGGCGTTGTGGAATCGATTCGCGGGTTGTCCACAGGTCGACGGTTCGCCGGGATCGGTGCCTCGCCGACGCGGCATGGTGAGGCGATGGGGGCAGACGACGCACCGTTTCGGGGATCGAGCGCCATCGCGGCGGGGGTGGTCACCGAACACCAGCTATACCACGATTTCGTGCGCCTCTACCAGGGCGCCTACATCAGCAAGCGTGTGGAGATCACCGCAGCCCTGCGCGCACGCGCGGCATCGCTGTTCGCCGGGCCCGACGCGGTCCTGACAGGGTTCTCCGCCGCTGCTCTGCACGGGTCCAGGTGGATCGACGCCAGCGAGCCTGCGGAGGTGATCCGCCCGGGCCATCATCGGGCGACGAGGAAGCTCATCGTCCACGATTGCCGACTCGAACCGGACGAGATCACCGTCGTCGACGGCATTCGAGTGGCCACGGCAGCGCGTGCTGGGTTCGATCTGGGCAGGCGCTTGTCGCGAGTATCCGCGATCGTCGCGTTGGATGCCCTCTGCAACGCGACGGGACTCAAACCCGCCGAGGTCACAAGGCTCGCGGAGCAACACCCACGGGCGCGTGGACTCGTCCGGTTGCGCTCGATCCTCGGCGAGGTGGACGCCGGGGCGGATTCGCCGCCCGAGACCCATACTCGTCTGGCCATCGTCGACGCGGGTCTGCCGCCGCCTGAAACACAGATCCCGATCGTCGAGAACGATGGATGGAGGTTCGCGTGTGCGGACCTGGGCTGGCGGGAGTGGTCGGTCCTCGTGGAGTACGACGGAGAACACCACTGGACCGATCGCCGCCAGCGAGCCTGGGACATCGAGCGCTCGGCGCGGATCGAGGCGCTGGGCTGGACCGTGGTGCGGATCGGTGCGGAGCTGCTCTACAACCGGCCGGATGAACTGGTCCGCCGGGTGAGGGCCAAACTCCGCGCGGCTGGGGCTCCGGTATGACGACGAACGGGCGGTTTCCTCGCGGGCCTCTCGGCCGATGCTCAGGAAACCGCCCGTTCGCGGTGGTGCAGAAGGACTAGCTGAGGCGCTCGAGCACCATCGCCATGCCCTGGCCGCCGCCGACGCACATGGTCTCGACGCCGAAGGTCTTGTCCTGCTCACGCAGGTTGTTGAGCAGGGTGTTGGTGATGCGGGCACCGGTCATGCCGAACGGGTGGCCAAGGGCGATCGCGCCACCGGAGACGTTGATCTTGTCCTCGTCCAGGTTCAGCGCGCGGGCGGAGCCGATGACCTGCACCGCGAACGCCTCGTTGATCTCGTACAGGTCGATGTCCGAGGTGGCCATCTTCGCGTAGCCGAGGGCCTTCTTGACGGCCTCGATCGGGCCGAGGCCCATGATCTCGGGGGAGAGGCCGGTCGCGGCGGTCGAGACGACGCGCGCCAGCGGGGTCAGGCCGAGGGCCTTCGCCTTGGTGTCGCTCATGATGACGAGCGCGGCCGCGCCGTCGTTGAGCGGGCAGGCGTTACCGGCGGTGACGGTGCCGTCGGGGCGGAAGACCGGCTTGAGCTGGCTGATCTTGTCGTAGCTGGTGCCTGCGCGCGGGCCGTCGTCGGTGGACACGACGGTGCCGTCGGCGAGGGTGACCGGGGTGATCTCGTTGGCGAAGAAGCCGCGGTTGATGGCCTCCTCCGCGCGGTTCTGGCTGCGGACGCCCCAGCGGTCCTGGTCCTCACGGCTGATGCCGGTCAGCGAGGCGACGTTCTCGGCGGTCTGGCCCATCGAGATGTAGATGTCGGGGGTCAGGCCGTCCTCGCGGGGGTCCTTCCACGCGACGCCACCCTGCGCGGCCAGCTCGGTGCGCGCCTGGGCGTCGGCGTACAGGGCGTTCTTGGTGTTCGGCCAGCCGTCGGCGGTGCCGGTGGTGAAGGACGAGACGGACTCGACGCCCGCCGAGATGAACACGTCGCCCTCGCCCGCGCGGATTGCGTGCATCGCCATCCGGGTGGTCTGCAGCGAGGAGGAGCAGTAGCGGTTGACGGTGACGCCGGGCAGGAAGTCGTAGCCGATCGCGGTGGCGACCACCTTGGCGATGTTGTAGCCCGACTGGCCGCCGGGCTGGCCACAGCCCATCATCAGGTCGTCGATGTCGGCGGGATCGAGCTCCGGGATCTTCGCGAGGGCCGCGGCCACCATCTGGGCGGCCAGGTCGTCGGGACGGATGTCCTTGAGCGAACCCTTGCCGGCCCGGCCGATGGGCGAACGTACAGCGGAGACAATGACGGCCTCAGGCATGAGAACTCCTTGCAGTAATCGGGGTGCATGGTGGGTGCCACACACTGTGGATTTGACCCAGACGTTACGTGGCGCTCGCGGCGCGCTGACGGCGCCGTCGGTCATCGACGATCTTGAGCACTCCGGAGGTCGGTTCCGGGGCCACCTGATCGGCCCCCGGCTCGCCCCTGCTGGCCCGGCGCTCGGTGTCGCGGCGCCACAGGAAGCGGTTCGCGGCCTCGGTGATCCGGGCGGAGATCCGGCGCGACTCGGCGGCCTCGGAGACCTCGGGCAGCTCGGGCAGCGGACCGCCCTCCCATTCCCCGAGCGCGCTGGCGAGGACGGGGAGCAACTGCTGGGCCGCGAGCTCGTACCCGGCCGCGGAGGGATGGAAGTGGTCGGCGGAGAACATGGTGTCCGGGGCGGCCAGGAACTCCGGCGCGAGCAGGTCTGCGAGGGCGACGGGATGGCCGCCTGCCCGCAGCACCGCCGCCGCCTGCGCGCGGGCCAGCCGGTGGCCCCACTCGCGAACCACCGACCGCAGCGGCTGCGGGATCGCCGTGACCACCCCCAGGTCCGGACAGGTGCCGACGACCACAACCGCGCCGGCCTGGCGGAGCCGCGCCACCGCGTCGCCGAGCCTGCGGGCGGACGAGTGGATCGAGTTCTTGGCGGTGACGTCGTTGGCGCCCACCAGGATCACCGCGGCGTCCGGTGGCGGGCCCGCGATGAACATGGCATCGACCTGACCCTTGAGCCCCTTCGAGGTGGCGCCGCCGATCGCCTTGGTGGACAACCAGATCCGCTTGCCCGTCTCCTCGGCGAGGCCGCGGGCGATCCGCACCCCTGGCACCTCGTCCGGGACCGCGCAGCCGACCCCGGCCGCGGTCGAGTCGCCGAAGATCATCAGGTGGATGTCGAACTCCGCGCCGAGGCGCCAGCGCTCGGGGGCCTCGCACCCGGGCGTGTAGATGCCGTCGGCCTCGGGTGGTTTGGCGACGTTGCGGCCGATCACGCCGCGCGCGGCGGTGGCCTGGCCCATCAGGTAGTTGTAGAGCGCCCACGACGCGGTGCCTGCCGAGGACCCCGCGACGACCGCGGCCGCGCTTGCTTTCGCGGCCGTTTTCCATCCGCTGGTGGGCACCGGATCCACCCTCCGCTCGTCGCGAGTGCTACCGGCCACAAATCTAGTGCGAAAGCCCGCGCCGCGTGGGGTCTGCGCTCGGGGACCCGACATCGAGATCGGAGCGGGCGGAGCGACCCCCGAGAAGGGACCTGGTGTTGCCCCCGTCGCGCGCTCTGGGACCATGTAGGCATGCGCATCGCGGATCATGTCACCGACCTCATCGGAAATACTCCGCTGGTCAAGCTGAACTCGGTGGTCGAGCCCGGCTCGGGCCTGGTGGCCGCCAAGATCGAGTACCTCAACCCGGGCGGCAGCTCCAAGGACCGGATCGCGGTCAAGATGATCGACGCCGCCGAGGCGTCGGGCGAGCTGAAGCCCGGCGGGACCATCGTCGAGCCGACGTCGGGCAACACCGGCATCGGGCTGGCACTGGTCGCGCAGCAGCGCGGCTACAAGTGCGTCTTCGTCTGCCCGGACAAGGTCAGCGAGGACAAGCGCAACGTCCTCAAGGCATACGGCGCCGAGGTCGTGGTGTGCCCGACCGCGGTGGCACCGGAGCACCCGGACAGCTACTACAACGTCTCCGACCGCCTGGCCCGCGAGCTGCCCGGCGGCTGGAAGCCCAACCAGTACTCCAACCCGGGCGGGCCTGCGAGCCACTACGAGACCACGGGCCCCGAGATCTGGCGGGACACCGAGGGCAAGATCACGCACTTCGTGGCGGGCGTCGGCACCGGCGGCACGATCACCGGCACCGGTCGCTACCTCAAGGAGGTCTCCGGCGGCAAGGTCAAGGTCATCGGCGCGGATCCTGAGGGCTCGGTGTACTCGGGCGGCACCGGACGGCCGTACCTGGTCGAGGGCGTCGGCGAGGACTTCTGGCCCACCGCCTACGACCCCTCGGTCCCCGACGAGATCATTGCGGTCTCCGATGCCGACTCCTTCGACATGACGCGGCGCCTGGCCCGCGAGGAGGGCCTGCTGGTCGGCGGCTCCTGCGGCATGGCCGTGGTGGCCGCGCTGCGGGTCGCCGAGCGCGAGCCCGACGCGGTGATCGTGGTGCTGCTGCCCGACGGCGGCCGCGGCTACCTGTCGAAGATCTTCAACGACAAGTGGATGGCCTCGTACGGCTTCCTGCGCACCCCGCTGGACGGCAAGGTCCACGAGCCGACCGTCGGCGACGTGCTGCGTGGCAAGTCGGGCGAGCTGCCCGACCTGGTGCACACGCATCCGTCGGAGACGCTGCGCGACGCGATCGAGATCCTGCGCGAGTATGGCGTCTCGCAGATGCCGGTCGTCGGTGCCGAGCCGCCGGTGATGGCGGGCGAGGTCGCGGGCAGCGTCACCGAGCGGGACCTGCTCTCGGCGGTGTTCGAGGGCCGGGCGCAACTCGCCGATCCGGTCGCCAAGCACATGAGCCCTCCGTTCCCGCTGATCGGCTCGGGCGAGCCGGTGACCGCCGCGACCAAGGCGCTCGGCGACTCGGACGCGCTGATGGTGGTCGACGACGGCAAGCCCGTCGGCGTCATCACCCGGCACGACCTGCTCGGATTCCTCAGCGCCGGGGGATAGCTCGACCCGGGCCGCCCCGCCCGGGTGCCGTTAGGATCCCCGCATGGGGGAGATGAGATCTCGGGTGGGGATGGTCGCCGCGGCGACCGCGGTGCTGGTGTCCGGATGTTCGACGGTGACCAGTGGGACACCGGTCGCGGAGTCAGAGGGTTCGGACGGCGGTGCGGCGGTGGCGCTGTCCGCGGGCGAAGCGCCGGACTGCGCCACGATGGCCGGGGCGTTGGGCGGCTTGGTGGCCGGCATGCCGCTGGCCAACCAGGGCACGCTGCCGGGCTCCACCGACCCGCTCTGCCTGTGGGCGGACGGGGACTTCACCGGGACCCAGCGCAATCTCTTCGTCAGCGTCAAGGCCAACGGGTTCACCGAGGCGATGCTCGAGGCCTCCAGGGGGAAGACGAGCCTCGGCGTGGTCGACGAGCCGCGCGCCGACGCGCTGGGTGGGCTCGTGATCAAGGTCAACGACACCGTGTACACGCTGACGATGGCCGGTCGCAGTGTCGATGCCGGCAGCCACGGCAGCCAGGGATACACGGAATCGGAGTACATCGACGCGCTGGTCTCGGTTGCCCGATTACTGACCGAATAGCGGCTCGCTAGGCTTACCGGCATGAGCGAGCACAGCAACGCAGAGCAGGGGTTCTCCACCAGGGCCGTTCACGCCGGGTACGAGCCGGATCCGCTGACCGGCGCGGTGAACGTGCCGATCTACGCCAGCTCGACCTTCGCCCAGGACGGCGTCGGCGGGATGCGGAGCGGGTTCGAGTACGCGCGCACCGGGAACCCGACCCGGCGTCCGCTCGAGGCCAACCTCGCCGCCCTCGAGTCGGGCACCTATGGTCGCGCGTTCGCGTCCGGCATGGCGGCCACGGACTGCCTGCTGCGCTCGGTCCTGCGCCCCGGTGATCACCTGGTGATCCCGAACGATGCCTACGGCGGCACCTTCCGGCTGATCGACAAGGTGTTCACCCAGTGGGGCATCGAGCACACTCCGGCCGCGGTGTCCGATGTGGACGCGGTCCGCGCCGCGATCCGCCCGAACACCAAGCTGGTGTGGGTGGAGACCCCGACCAACCCGCTGCTCAACATCGGCGACATCGAGGCGCTGGCCGGAGTCGCGCACGAGGCCGGGGCAAAGCTGGTGGTGGACAACACCTTCGCGTCGCCGTACCTGCAGCAGCCGCTCGGCCTCGGTGCGGACATCGCGCTGCATTCGACCACCAAGTACATCGGCGGGCACTCCGACGTCGTCGGCGGCGCGCTCATCACCGACGACGAGGAACTCGACACCGCCTTCGCGTTCCTGCAGAACGGCGCGGGCGCGGTGCCCGGCCCTTTCGACGCGTACCTGACCATGCGCGGCATCAAGACCCTCGCGCTGCGGATGGAGCGGCACAGCGAGAACGCCGAGCAGATCGTCGACCTGCTCACCGGCCACGCCGCGGTCTCGCAGGTGATCTACCCGGGTCTCGAGTCGCACCCGGGCCACAAGGTCGCGGCCAAGCAGATGCGTCGCTTCGGCGGCATGATCTCGGTGCGTCTCAAGGGCGGCAAGCAGGCCGCGCTCGACTTCTGCTCGCGGACTGAGATCTTCACGCTCGCCGAGTCCCTCGGCGGTGTCGAGTCGCTGATCGAGCACCCCGGCGCGATGACCCACGCGTCGACCGCGGGCTCCGCGCTCGAGGTGCCGGACGACCTGGTCCGGCTCTCGGTCGGCATCGAGGACGCCGCCGACCTCATCGCCGATGTGGAGCAGGCACTGAAGTAGGCAGCTCCGCTGCCCGTGCGCGGTTGACGAGTCCTGAGACTCGTCAACCGCGCACGGGCGCCGCAGGCGCCTTACGCTGGCGCTGTGGAACTCGTGACGAGGGAACAGATCGCGGCGGCGGCCGACCGACTCGCCCCGGTGATGCGCAGGACACCGATGGTCGCGTCGCGGGTGCTCTCGGAGCGCTGCGCCCACGACGTGTGGCTCAAGTGTGAAAACCTTCAGCGCACAGGCTCTTTCAAACCTCGTGGCGCCTACAACCGGATCGCGAACCTGACCCCCGAGCAGCGGGCGGGCGGTGTGGTGGCAGCCAGCGCAGGCAACCATGCGCAGGGTGTCGCCTGGGCCGCCAGCCGGCTCGGCATCGAGTCCACGGTCTTCATGCCGGTCGGCGCGGCGCTGCCGAAGCTCGTCGCGACCAAGGCGTACGGTGCGACGGTCCACCTGCGCGGTCACACCGTCGACGAGGCACTCGTGGCAGCCAAGGAGTTCGCCGCCGCGACCGGGGCCGTGCTCATCCACCCGTTCGATCACGTCGACGTGGTCGCGGGCCAGGCCACCGTCGGGCTGGAGATCCTCGAGCAGCTGCCGGAGGTAGGGACCATCGTGGTGCCGACCGGCGGTGGCGGTCTGCTCGCCGGGATCGCGGCGGCGGTCCGGGACTCGGGCCGCCGGGTGCGCCTCGTCGGCGTGCAGGCCGAGCAGGCGGCGGCCTGGCCGAGGTCGCTCGCCGAGGGCGCCCCCGTCGAGGCGGAGGCCCTGTCCACCATGGCCGACGGAATCGCCATCGGACTCCCGGGTGCGGTGCCGTTCGCGCACGTCGACGCCCTGGTGGACGAGGTGGTCACGGTCAGTGAAGACGCGCTGTCCCGGGCCCTGTTGCTGTGCAGCGAGCGGGCCAAGCTGATCGTCGAGCCGGCGGGGGCGGCAGCGGTGGCCGCCCTGATGAGCTGCGCGGCGGAACAGCTGCGGCTGGAGGGGACCGTGTGCGCGGTGTTGTCCGGCGGCAACATCGACCCGTTGCTGCTCACCCACGTGATCACCCACGGCCTGCGGGCCGCCGGGCGCTACCTGGTCGTGCGGGTCACCATCCCGGACCGCCCGGGTGGGCTGGTGCGGCTACTCGGCGTGGTGAGCGAGCGCGGCGCCAGCGTGGTGGACGTGGTGCACTCGCGGACCGCCCGCGACCTCGGCCTGGACGAGGTGGAGGTGCTGTTGACTCTGGAAACGAGGGGGCCCGACCACCGCGACGAGGTGCTGGGCGCCCTCGACACCGCCGGCTTCGCCGTGCGGGTGCAGGAGTAGGCGCTCCGCGCCCGTGCGCGGTTGACGAGTCCCCACACTCGTCAACCGCGCACGGGCGGCGCAGCCGCCTAGGCGATGGTCGCGTTCGCGACCGGGACGTCGAACACCCGGCACCAGATGAGCACCGTGCTGGCCTGGCCGATCTGGATCTCGGCGGGCAGCTCGTAGTTCTGGTCGCCGCGGCTGCCCTTCAACGCCCCCAGCCGGACCGGCTCTGGGCTCCGGACATCGGCCCCGTCGATGAGGTGCACGAAGTAGTCGGGTCCCGCCTCGACCTCGAAGTTCTCGAAGCGCAGCACGCGGCGGCCGTCGCCCAGGTCCAGTAGCCGTGCGGAACCCGTTGCGTCGTGGTCGATTCCGACGAACTTCGCGGCGCCGATCTCGTGCGCGCCGCCCGGGTGGTCCCCGCCCGGTTCGAGCACGGCCACCCCGACGAGTGGATCGGGTTCTCGAACGTCGGTGCCGCGGAACGTCGGCACGATGACGAGCGCGATGACCGCGGCGGCGAGCAGGGTCTGCGCGAGCGCGCCGATCCAGACGTGGCGGGTCAGCCGGTAGAGCGTCCAGCCGAGCAGCAGGAACAGGGCGAGGGTGGCCGCGCCGATGGCGAGCGTCCGGGGATGGGTGGAGGTGTTCGAGATGAGGTTCGGCGGGATCTCGTAGATCAGGGCGAGGGCACCCACGGCCAGGCCCGCGGCGATCAGGACGAGCAGCGATCCGGTCAGCCACCGTCGACGGCGGAAGGGGCCGATCTCGGGCCCGGATCGCATCGCCATGTCGTCAAGCGTAGGCACGGGTGCTCGCCACGGTGGCGTTGTTCTCGTGCGCGATGACGCGGTCGATCACGGCCAGCCGCAGAGCCGGGTGACCCGGAAGTCCTGGTCCACCAGCCTGGCCGGCATCCCGAGCTCCTCGAGCCAGGCGAGCGTCTCCTCGCCCCCGCGGACCGCCGCCCTGCTCGCCGCGGCGGCGGCCAGGGCGGAGCCCGCGACCACGGACACGGTGCGCCAGTGCGGCGCCCCGGCGGGATCCGGGTGCAGCGGGCTGACCGTGCTGGCGGTCGCGAGGCCGGAGCCGGACGGGATCGAGACCTGACACGACGGGTCGCCGGGCAGGTCCTCGACCTTGATCTGCCAGCCGCTGCGCGGCTCCGGACCCGCGGTCGCCACGTCGCCGCCGAGGCTGACCAGCACCCCGCAGCCGAGCAGCTCGGCGACGGCGGTGGCGCAGCGGTCGGCCGTGACGGAGCGGGCGGTCGCGGACACGTCGAGGGTCAGCCCGGCGGGGAGGGTGACGTCGTGGCCGCGGACGGTCACGGAGCGCCACCGGTCCGGTTGCGTGCCGCCGACGGTGGGGTCGAGGACGCCCGCCGTCAGCTCGGCGGCCAGGAGGGCCCTGCTGACCTGCTCGGCGAGCAGGACGCTCACCCGGGTCGTGGTGCCCGCGGACCGGTTGAGTGCCGCGATCTCGGAGTCTTCCCGGGTGGCACTGGTCGCGACGTCGGCGGCGGCCAGGTGGCCGCGGACCATGTTCCAGGCGGATTCCAGCATGTCGGGGTGTGCCACGACCACCGTCGCGCGCACACCCCACATCGACCAGCTCTTCGCGGCCTTGTCCGCCGCGAGGGTCACGACCCGCCCGAGATCACGTCGAACTGCCCGGCGCCCCGGGTGACGACCGGGCCTGCGCCGTTCGAGCGGTTCGAATCGGCGGCGATGACCGTCCCCGAATCCGAGGAGGGGGCGTCTCCGAGCGCGAACGAGGCGCCGGCGAGGGACCCGACGCTGAGCGCACCGACGATGCCGGACGCCGCGACAGCACGGCGGAATCGGGACGTCCGGTGGGGCTGCTCTGCGGGTCGCTCGCTCATGACGACCAGGATCCACCGCGAGCCTGAGAGAGACCTGAGGGTCTGCTGAAATTCTGGTTCTTGGCCTGAAATGTCGCGGTGCGCGGGCATACGCTCCGTGAGTGCGCAGTTTTCCCCGCCCGAAGTGGGCCGATCCGCCGGCAGATGCACAGTCGGCGGCGGCTAACGCCGGACCGGCACGCCGCGATACAGGCGTCGTGTGGGTTCGGGAAACACGGTTCGATCGATGTGATCGAAATCGCCCCGCGGCCGGGTCGGGGGACCTAGCGTTGCACCTGATAGCCCGCTCGAAGTTTGGAGTTGCGAATGCCGGTTGATCCAACGGCGGTGATCGTGGCAGTTGCCACTGCCCTCGGCGGCCTCGTTCAAGGGGCCGACATCCCATTACCGGTGAAGGATCAAGCAGCACAAGCGATTCAGTCTTTCGAGGCGTCGGCACCCGCGGCGTCGCAGCAGATCAACGACGTCATCGGCATGTTGCCCCAGAATATGCAGGGTCAGGCACAGCAGGCCGTCGCGGATGCTGCTGCCGCAGTGGAGGATTCAATCAAGCCGTACCTCCCACCTGCCCCGCAGATTGCACCGGGGGTGCCGGCCGTGCCGCCGCCCGCGGTGGTCGCGCCGCCGGTGCCGGAGGCGCCCCGCTACACGGCGCCGCCCGCGCTGCAGGCGACCCCGATCGGCGGCGACCCGAGCCGGATGCTGCCCGACGCATTGACGGACCTTCCCGAGATGGTGATGGCCCCGATCGGCGCGATCGCGGTCTTCGTGCCGTGGCTGAAGAAGGCGGGCGAGATCTGTGAGGGCATCAAGCCCCCGGTCCTCGCCGCGCTCTATTCGGCGGAGAACGGTTTCCGGTACGGCCCGACGGCGCCGGTGTCCAGGGACGGAGCGCGCGGGCCGGGCCAGTTCATGCCCGGCACCTGGGCCAAGTACGGCAAGGACGCCGACGGCGACGGCAAGGCGGACATCCTCGGCGTCGCGGACTCGGTGATGGCGTCGGGGCACCTGCTCTGCGACATGTACACCGAGATCGAGGGCTGGCAGAAGCAGGGCCTGGTCAAGGGCGACACCCTCGATCTGGCCATCGCCGGGTACAACGCGGGGGTCGGGGCCGTGCGGCGGTCCGGCGGGATGCCGTCCGGGCTGCCCGACTACGAGAACCAGACCAAGCCGTACGTGAAGAAGATCCGGGCCAGCGAGGCTCGATTCGCGGGGATCCTCACCCCGTTCGTCGGCGGCAACTTCGGCGACGGGATCGGCGGCAAGATCGTCGAGGCCGCGCTCCGCTACCTGGGCCTGCCCTACGTCTGGGGTGGCGGCAACATCAACGGGCCCTCCGGCGGTGGCTTCGACTGCTCCGGGCTGACGTCCTACGCGGTGTACGCCGCAACCGGCGACCTGCTGAAGCTGCCGCGGACCTCAGAGACCCAGTGGAACGTCGGCGAGGAGATCCCGCTGGCCGAGGCCAGACCCGGAGACCTGCTGTTCGGCAACTGGCAGTCGGGTGGGCCGGGGCACGTCGCGATCTACATCGGCAACGGGCAGATGGTGCACGCCCCGCAGACCGGTGACGTGGTCCGGGTCGGGCCGGTGTTCGACGGGATGAAGGTCCGCCGGATGGTGTGACGCGGCTCCGCCGCCCGTGCGCGATTTGTACCCCGGCTGGGGTGCAAATCGCTCGCAGTTCCCTACGCTGGAGGCCGTGCCCGATGACCTGCTGATCGCACGGAATTCGGATCCGGACTACACGCTGCAGCGACGGCCGGTATCGAGCGGACATTCGCGCTGGCCGGACCCGTGGTGCAGGTCGAGATTCCGGCGACGAACCCGGAGCCGGCGGACGTCCGGGCCTGGGCGAGAGCGCAAGGGGATCGAGGCCTCCGATCGCAGGCGGATACCTGCCGGGTTGGTGCGGGCGTATCTGACGCAGGGGTAACGCTGCCTCACACCGAGATGGGTCAGGACCCGCGTGGCGCGAAAAACAGCGTCGATTCGCCGAGTGTCATCAACCAGAAAGGGATACCTCCGGTGTTGCCAGCCATACTTGCCCCAATTATCGGCGTGATCGCACTAAGCGTCGCAATCGCTGGATGGGACGCGGCGGTTTTTGCGCGACGTCACTTTGAACAACCTCGCGAGAGGCTCATTGTATGGGCGCGCGAATGTGGGGAGGCCTTCGAGTCATTGCTTGCCGCATCGATCTCAGAACGACTAAGAGACCAGCAACAACCACCGGTTCGGTACGCCCTTCGCGCGTACGCACTATTCGATTTAATCGGTGACCTGGACGAACTTGATAGTTTCGGACGATCGACGAAGACGAAATGGAATCTTCCCTATGTCGAAAGGGACGTGATCTATCCGGTACTGGTAACGATCGAGGTCACGACCAGTCAGTGGCACGCGCTGAATGGGGCCGATCACGGTCGCACGCCGCTGGCCGATGACCAGTTTCGCTGCCAAGTTGCTATCGGCCTCCAGCGGATCGGGATGTTCCAAGAACACCTACAACGATACGAGCGCGCACCATGGATCCGTACGTTGCTCGGTCGGCGGCGAATTCGTGTACGCCGCCGCTACAGACATGAAGAACGCGCTCAGAGGCGCCGGTCCGGTATTAGAGTTGGGCGGCTAGAGCCAGATGTTTGGGTACCGGTGTGAGGTGCCAGTCGGTTGCGCATGCACGAGATCAGAATTTCTTTCCAGGAGTGCTGCCCCCCGCTCTCGAAGGCGCTACGCGGTCGAATCGGCCGGATTGCTTGCGAGTTACACCAACCGTGCGTTCTCGAGCGGTACTCCTGGGTGGCGAACGGTGATGCTCAGGGATTTTCCCCGCGACAGTTGCAATTCCCGGATGCGGTTCTTCGCGCCCAACTCCGGAAGCAAACCGCTGATCGACACGCGGGCGGAGACTGAGCCCGAGGACATCATCGAATTCCTCAGCGTGCGGGTCGGGTCCCGACCTTCTTGACAACGCGAACTTGACAACGCGAACCCGGCGAGCGCCGCCCTTGAAACTAGGGCGCCGGTGCGGCGACAGCAGGCGCGGGTTCGACGGGTGTGGTCGTCGACGCGCTCGCCGGGGAGGTGGCCGCGCTCGACGGCGTCACCGGCGAGGTCGAGATCGGCGGTGCGACGGTTGTGGTGGCCGGGGGAACCGTCCAGTTGCTGCCGATCCCGCAGACGGGGACCCCGGGCGGACACCCTTCAGTGGTCATGCCGCACTCGGTGTGGCCACAGCTGTCGGTCCCGCATGCCGGGCCCGGCACGCAGTTGTATCCCGGCGGGATCTCCTGGACCGGCGACTCGTAGTACGAGGACTCCGGTGCCGGGGCGGGCGCGTGGCCGTCCCACGATTCCGGCCCGGCCTGCGGTGCGCCCGGGGCCGCCGAACTCGTCGGCGGCGCAGACTTGGTCACCTTGGCCGAGGTCGTGGACGCCGAGCTCGGCGCGGGGCCGCCGGATTCCGATCCGCTCGAGCATCCGGCCAGCAACACCACCGGCACGACCAACACGAGCAGCATGCGCAGAACCGCACCCAACCGACTGCCGGTCCACATTTTTCGCAACATGGCGAGAACATTTGCAGACCGCGACTCGCGTGGACCAGTGGCCGGGAGGCCACCCATCGATAAGATCGGGTCATGCTTTCGGTAGCGGTCGTTGCGTTCGACGGAATCAGCCCGTTCCACCTGGCGGTACCAACGCTGGTGCTCGGCCGATCCGGCACCGGCGTCGAATCCGGCTCGCCCTATGACGTGCGGGTCTGCGCCGAAGAGCCCGGAACGCTTTCCACCGCAGCCGGTTTCGACATCACCGTGCGAGACGACCTCGACGTGGTGGCCGGCTCCGACATGGTGGTCTTTCCCGGCTGGCTCCGCGGACGCGGGGTGTCGCCCGCGCTGAACGAGGCGGTACACGCCGCCCACGAGAGGGGCGCTCGACTGGTCGGGCTGTGCCTGGGTTCCTGGGCGATCGCGGCGACCGGGCTGGCCGACGGTCGCGAACTCACCACCCACTGGGCCGCGGCCGAGGAGATGGCCCTCGCATTCCCGAAGGTGCGCGTGCGTGCCGACAACCTCTGGACCGATCTGGGCGACGTGATCACCTCCGCGGGCGTCGCCGCGGCACTGGACTGCTGCCTGCACATCGTGCGCGGCGACCTGGGCGCCCGCGCCGCCACCGACCTGGCTCGGTCGCTGGTCACCGCGCCGCACCGCAACGGCTCGCAGGCCCAGTTCATCCCGGTCGCGGTGCCCGACGACGACACCGACGATCCGATCGAGCACGCGATGGTGTGGGCCCGCACCCACCTCGACACCGGCATCGACCTGGACAACTGGTCGCGTCGGGCGCTGATGTCGCGGCGCACCTTCACCCGGCGGTTCAGGGACCGCACCGGCACCAGCCCCCAGCAGTGGTTGTTGCAGCAGCGCACCGACCACGCCCGGCTGCTGCTCGAATCGACCGACGAGACGGTGGACCGGATCGCCCGTGACACCGGCTTCGGCAGCGCGGTGAGCCTGCGCCACCACTTCCACCGCATGCTCGGCACCAGTCCGGCGGCCCACCGCGCCCAGTTCCGCGGGGCAGCGCAATGATCACCGCGTCCTGACTTCCTCGGAAAACACGAAACCCCGGCTCGAGCCGATGCTCGAACCGGGGTCCGGTGGAAATGAACGCGAACGGGCGGCGTGCCGCCTCAGCTGTGGTACGGCTCCGCGCTGACGAGCGTCACCTGCATGGTGTTGCCGTTGGGGAGCGTGTACTTGCGGGTCTCGCCGACCTTCGCCTCGAGCAGCGCGCTGCCCAGCGGGGAGTTGGGGGAGTAGACCTCGAGCTTGTTGTCGCGGGCGCCCTCTTCGCGGGTGGCGATCAGGAAGGTCTCGGTGTCGGACTTGTCGCCGTCGTAGTAGACCTTGACCACGGAACCGGGCAGTGCCACACCGGACTGGGTCGGCGCCTCGCCGACCTTCGCGCTGTTGAGCAGCTCCTGGAGCTGGCGGATGCGGGCCTCCTGCTGGCCCTGCTCCTCGCGTGCCGCGTGGTAGCCGCCGTTCTCCTTGAGGTCGCCTTCCTCGCGTCGCTCGTTGATCTCGGCCGCGATGACCGGGCGGTTGGCAATGAGCTGGTCGAGTTCGCTCTTGAGCCGGTCGTGTGACTCCTGGGTAAGCCAGGTCACCTGGGTCTCGGTCATGCTCGATCACTCCTCGTAGTCGGAACCCATCCGGGTCCCCTGGGCGGGCCACTGAACTCCAGTGGCCTTCGGCGACGAGAGCGCGCCTACCCCCGGTGGTTGGATCCCCCCGGTTCGCTCAGTCATGTGAGCGGTGCACCCTGCCGCTATGCATCTATACGCAAATGCAGCAATACACGGTTCCAAAGCCGGAACCGTGTACCCGAGGATTCTAGCACGAGCAGGGATTTCTCCATGAAAATCGCGCTGGTGCGGGCCCGGGGCGGTCCGGCCGGATCAGCCGTTGGTCAGGTACTCCGGCACGGTCGTCCCGCAGCCGTAGATATCGGCGATGGCGGGGCGCTGAGACGTCTTGATCAGCGTGGTCACGTCGACGGTGCCGCTGTCGGACGGTCCCAGGTACACCTCGCGGCGGCCGGTCTCGGAGCCGTCCCTCGACCGGGCCCGCACGATGCAGACGGCGGACTCGGACGGGTCCTCGCGGGTCACGGTGAACCGGATGCTGATCGTCGACTCGTCCACCAGGTTGTACGCGATCGACTGGCCCTCGACGTCGTCGCCTGCGAACTTGTTGTACGCGAAGAAGGCCAGGGCGAGCCCAAGGAGCACCACGCCGACGCTGAGGATGATCGCCACCACCCGGGATCCGCGCAGATCGCGCGTTGGCGTCGGGTAACGGTCGGCGGGAGGCGTCTCGGTCATATCGCTCAGCTCTCGTACAGCGGCACCGGGCCTGCGGCGGCCCGGTCGGTGTACCTCGCGCGCTGCTGGGGCGGGGCCACGGCTGACGGCGGAAGTACCGGGTGGAACTATAGGGGAAGGACAACGGTGCGTTGTCGGCGGACGTCGGCGTCGGACCACCACGTCGCTACAGGCGAAGCTGAGGTGAAGGAGCACTGTGAGCGGATTGCGTCTCATGGCCGTGCACGCCCATCCCGACGACGAGTCGAGCAAGGGCGCCGCCACCACGGCCCGGTACTCGGCCGAGGGCAACGAGGTTCTCGTGGTGACGCTGACCGGCGGCGAGCGCGGCGACATCCTCAACCCCGCGATGGATGTGCCCGGCGTGCGCGACCGGATCAGCGAGGTGCGCAAGGAGGAGATGGCCGAGGCCGCTCGCATCCTCGGCGTCCAGCAGCTCTGGCTCGGCTTCGTCGACTCCGGGCTGCCCGAGGGCGACCCGCTGCCGCCGCTGCCCGAGGGCTGCTTCGCGCTGGTGCCGCTGGAGGAGTCGACCGAGGCGCTGGTCAAGGTGATCCGCGAGTTCCGTCCGCACGTCATCACCACCTACGACGAGAACGGCGGATACCCGCACCCCGATCACATCCGCTGTCACGAGGTGTCGGTGGCCGCGTTCGAGGCCGCGGGCGACCCCGAGCGTTTTCCGGGGGTGGGGGAGCCGTGGGAGCCGCTGAAGCTCTACTACTCGCACGGCTTCATCCGTAAGCGCCTGCTGCTGTTCCAGGACGAGTACGACCGCCGCGGCGAGGAGTTCCCGATGGCGGAGTGGCTCAAGAAGTGGCGGACCGAGCAGGGCGACCTGATGGCGCGGGTGACCACCCAGATCGTCTGCGGTGACTACTTCCCGCAGCGCGACGACGCCCTGCGTGCGCACGCCACCCAGATCGACCCCAACGGGTCGTTCTTCGCGGTGCCGCTGGACATCCAGCAGAAGATCTGGCCGACGGAGGAGTTCGAGCTCGCGAAGACGAGGGTGCGCACCGCGATCCCGGAGTCCGACCTGTTCGCAGGCATCGACCACGTCGGCTACGGCCACCCTGAGGAGAAGAAGTGATCTTGGCAAGTGCGGCCGGCTGGCTGGCACAGACCCCCAGCAATCCGGTCGGGCCGGAGTTCGGCAAGGCCTCACCGATCGGCTTCGTCATCATCGTCGCGCTGCTCGTCGGCACGGTGCTGCTGGTCCGCTCGATGAACAAGCAGCTCCGCAAGCTGCCCGACACCTTCGAGCCGGAGCATCCCGAGCTCGACCAGGCCGCGGACGAGGGCACCGATCGGGGCGCGGCGGGCGAGGCGCCCACCGACGGGAAGAACGCCGAACCGCCGACCGGCTCGGCGAGCTAGGCAGCGCGCGATGTCGGCCCTGGCCCGAAACACTCTCGGCGGGGCGACGAGCCCCTACCTGCGTCAGCACGCCGACAACCCCGTGCACTGGCAGCAGTGGGGCCAGGAGGCGCTGGAGTGGGCGCGCGAGCGAGACGTGCCGATCCTGCTCTCCGTCGGCTACTCCGCCTGCCATTGGTGCCACGTGATGGCCCACGAGTCCTTCGAGGACGAGGCGACCGCGGCGCTGATGAACGAGAACTTCGTCTGCATCAAGGTCGACCGCGAGGAGCGGCCGGACCTCGACGCGGTCTACATGAACGCGACGGTCGCGATGACCGGCCAGGGCGGCTGGCCGATGACCTGCTTCCTGACCCCCTCGGCCGAACCGTTCTACTGCGGCACCTACTACCCGACGGTGCCGCGCGGCGGGATGCCGTCCTTCACCCAGCTGCTCGAGGCCATCACGGACACCTGGCGGGGCAGGCGAGGAGAGGTGGAGGAGGCGTCCGCCGCGATCACGGCACAGCTGACCGCCAACGCCGCCGGGGTTCCCGGGGGGCAGGTGGTCCTCGACGCGAACCTGCTGGACGCCGCGATCGTCGCCGCGCTGCGTGACGAGGACCGGGACAGGGGCGGATTCGGGGCGGCGCCCAAGTTCCCGCCGTCCGCACTGATGGAAGGGCTGCTGCGAGGCTACGAGCGCAGCGGTGACGCGAAGGTGCTCGCCGCGGTGGAACGCACCGCGGAGGCGATGGCGCGCGGCGGGATCTACGACCAGCTGGGCGGCGGGTTCGCGCGCTACTCGGTGGATGCCGACTGGGTGGTCCCGCACTTCGAGAAGATGCTCTACGACAATGCCCAGCTGTTGCGGGCGTACGCCCACCTGGGGCGGCGTACTGGGTCGGCGCTGGCGATCCGGGTGGCCGAGGAGACGGTCGAGTTCCTACTGCGGGACCTGCGCACCGAGTCCGGCTGTTTCGCCTCGGCGCTGGACGCCGACACCGATGGCATCGAGGGCCTGACCTACGCGTGGACCCCGGACGAGCTGCTCTCGGTCCTGGGCTTCGAGGACGGTGTGTGGGCCGCCGGGCTGCTCGCCGTGAGCTCCGCGGGCACCTTCGAGGCGGGCACCTCGGTGCTGCAGCTGCCCGCGGACCCCGAGGACCCCGCGCGCTGGGATTCGGTGCGGTCCAGGCTGTTCGAGGCGCGGTCTGCTCGCCCGCAGCCGGGGCGTGACGACAAGGTCGTCACCGCCTGGAACGGTCTCGCGGTCACGGCCCTTGCCGAGGCGGGCGCCGGGCTCGGTCGCCCCGAGTGGGTCGAGGCCGCGGCGCACTGCGCCCGGACGCTCCTCGGCGAGCATCTGGTCGACGGCCGGCTTCGCCGGGCCTCGCTCGGTGGGGTCGTCGGTGACGCGGCCGCGGTGCTCGACGACCACGGCGCGCTGGCGGTCGGGCTGCTCGCCCTGCACCAGGCGACCGGTGACCTCGAATGGCTCACCCGCGCAGAGGAACTCATCGACCTGGCGATCGCACACTTTGCCGATCCCGAGGAACCGGGCAGCTGGTTCGACACCGCCGACGACGCAGAGGCCCTGATCACCCGGCCGCGCGACCCCTTCGACGGGGCGACGCCATCGGGGGCGTCCACGATGGCGGAGGCGTTGCTGGCGGCCGCGGCGCTGGCCGGTCCCGAGCGTTCCGCCCGGTACGCCGCGGCGGCCGCGGACACCCTGGACCGCGGGGCGCTGTTGCTCGCGCGGGCGGCCAGGTCCGCGGGGCACTGGCTGGCCGTGGCCGAGGCCTCGGTGCGCGGACCGATCCAGGTGGCGGTGTCGATGACCGGCGACGGCGCCGGCCTGTTGGAGGCGGCCCGGCGCGAGGCGCCGGGTGGTGCGGTGGTGATCGGCGGTGCGCCGGACACGTCGCCGCTGCTCGCCGACCGCCCACTGGTCGACGGCGAACCTGCCGCCTACGTGTGCCGAGGGTTCGTCTGCGACCGGCCGGTGACCGGCGCCGAGGAGTTGCGTGGACTGCTGGGGGTCCACGCTCCGTAGCCGACGCTGCTGAAGGTGCCCTCGGGTCAGCCGCCGGTCGCCGCACGAATCGTGGGCCACGACCTGCCGAGTTCGTCCCGCCAGTAGGGCCACGCGTGCAGCCCCACCGGGGAGGCGCCGCGGGTGACGTGGGCGCCTGCCTCGCGCAGGGTCTGAGCGAGCTGGTCGGTGCACAGCGAAACGGCGAATTCCATCACGCCGCCGACCACGACCGACTGCGCGAAGCCGGGGGCGTTCGGGTTCTCGTGCGGTCCAGGCAGACCGGAACCGGAGGACAGGTACACGGGTTTACCTGCCAGCCGTGGGGCTCCGAGGAACACGTCGTGCGAGCGCCATGTCTCGCTGCCAGGTGGCCCCCACATCTGGTCGGAGGTCCCGTTGCCGTTGATGACCACGAGATCGGTCAGTGCCTTGCCTGCCGGTCCCTCGGTGAGATAGCAGCCGCTGTATCCCACGGCGCCGTCGTAGACCTCGGGCGCCCGCTCGGCGAGCATCATCGCCGCGGTGGCACCCATCGAGATGCCGCCGATCGCGTTGCGGCCGTTGGTGCCGAACCGGGCGTCGATCAGCGGCGGCAGCTCCTTGGACAGAAACGACTCCCATTGGGCGCGACCGAATTTCGGGTGGTCCTGCACCCAGTCGGTGTACATGCTGCCGGTTCCGCCGATCGGGAAGACGACGTTGACGTCCTTGTCGGCGAAGAACGCCGCCGCATCGCCCCGAGCGGGGTCGAGCCAGTTGTTGTCGTCGACCTGTCCGGAATTGCCGTCGAGCAGGTAGTAGACGCCGTGGGGTCGGCTGCGGTCGGCGGCGGGGAGCACCTTCACCGGCACCTCGCGTCGCATCGCGGGGGAGGCGACCTGCAGCAACAACACGCCACCGCTCAGCTCGGTGGCGCTGGTGACGGCGGGCGTGGCGTCCGCGGCCACCGGGACGTAGTCCGGGACCACGGTCTGCGCCGCGGCCCCAGGCGCGACGAGGACGGCCACCGCGATCGTCGCGATGGCCGCGATCGCTGTCGATGCTTCTCGCATGCCGCCTCAGATCCCGAGCGAACGGGCGATCATCGGCCACGACCCGTGGAGGTCGTCCTGCCAGTAGCCCCACGAATGGGTTCCGGCGGGCCGGAAGTCGAAGACCACGTTGTCCATGCCGAGTTCGCGCGTGCGGTCGGCGAGCCTGTGGGTGCAGTAGTTGGTGGCGGACTCGATCACGCCGCCGACCACGATCTGGCTGCCCAGGGTGAGTGGGTTGCCCTTCAGCCTCGGGTTGGCCAGCGTGTCGTGCGGGCCGGGCAACCCACTGCCGTTGGAGACGTAGATGGGGATGCGCGGCAGTCTGGCCGCGTTCACGTAGGGGTCGCGGGCGGTCCACTCGGGATCGCCGGGCGGCCCCCACATGTTCTCTGCCTTCCCGCTGCCCGCCCCGACCACCATCGTCACGAACTGGCGCCCCGGCATCTCGCTGGTCATCGCGCAGCCGCTGTAGGAGGCGACGCTGCGATAGAGCGTCGGAGCCTGGATGGCGAGGTCGAGCACGGCGGTGCCCGTCATGGACAGGCCCGCCAGCGAGTTCTCGCCGGTGGTGGCGAACGCGGAATCGATCACCGGCGGGAGCTCCCGCGTCAGGAACGTGGTCCACATGTTCCTGCCGTTGTTCTCGTTGGTCTTCGCCAGACCGGGATCCGGGTTACGCCAGTCGGTGTAGTAGCTGAACGCGCCCTCCATCGGGGTCACCACGGTGACGTGCTTGTCCGCGAAGAACTGGGCGACGTCGGTCTGCGCCTGCCAGGACGCGCCGTCCTCGCCGCCGCCCGCCCCGTTGAGCAGGTACAGCGTCGGCGCCGGGCGGTCCGTGTCCTTCGGCCGCAGCACCTGCAGCGGGATGTTCCGATCCATCGAGGGCGAATAGACCTCGATGTCGATGCGCCGGTCGGGGCCCTGTTGCTCGCTGACGATCGCGGCCCCGGCGGGCTGGGCGGCGGCGGTCGGCTGAGCGGTGACCGCGATCGCCGCGCACACCCCGAGGATCAGGGTCGCGGAAACACCGCGTCGGCGCCGCGCGGGCATCTGGTCGCTGTGGCTGTCCATCTGGCTCCTCCTGATCACGCAGGGAAGGCGGCGGGTTCTCGCCCGGCTCGGGCCCGCGTGGGGAGAACCCGCGCGGGCCCGAGGTCACACTCGAAGTCGAACGAGGCTACTTGCCGGCTCCCGGCGTGCCGCCGCTGAGCGCGATCAGCGCGTTGATCACCTTTTGGCCGTTGTCGTTCATGCTCGTCACGATGGGTCCGAGCACTTCACCGATCGATCCCATTTCTCTCCTCAAAGGTAGGACGAGGGTCGTCACATCCGCCCTCGCGTGGTCGAAAGTGGTGTCGTAGTTGGTGTTACAACGAATTCGCGCGGTCGCGGAGACCGCCCCGTGTCTCAGGCGGGCGGCGTCCCCACGCTGCCCTCCACCGATCCCATGAAGACCTCGAACAACCCGTCAGCGGCCATCATCGACCCCAGCCCGGGGATGATCGCCCCGATGATGTCTCCCAAAGACCCCACGTGTGCCTCCTCAAGTCATACCTCGGATGCGGTGCGTGATCTCGCCAGTGATTCCGCGGGCTCATGCACCGTTCGGATCGTCACGACCGGTTGGTTCGTGACGTCAGTACGGTAACAACGAGTTAATGATTGTGTTGTGAATTCGCAAAGTTTCGTGACCTTGGGTAACGGATGGGTCGCGGCGGGGCTCAGATGCCGACTTCGTGGGCCGGCTCCGCGAGGTCGCGGAGCGAGTCGCGCAGGAGGTCCCGGTAGCGGTCCGTGTCGGGCATCATCGCGGCGTCCGTGCTGAAGGACACCGCGACCCCGTCGCCGCGGGAGGACACGATCAGGTGCCGGAGGCCCGAGCCGTCGAGGATCTCGAGGATGCCGAACGTCCGGACCAGCGGGGCCGAGCGCAGCAGCAGGTCATCCCCTGCCCATGGGACGTTGCTGATCATGGTGTTGTACCGCTCGACGGTGGGGCCGGAGTGGTCCTTGAAGGCTTTTGCCCGGCCGGCGAGCCGCAGCAGGAGCGCAGGCGAGGACTCGATCCGCCGCGCCGAGCGTCGCACGTGCTCGTTGCGGCTGCGCTGCTTCTCCAGGCGCGTGGAGGCGCCGATCGCCCGCAGTCGGTCGACCGGGTCGCCGATGTCGGTGTGCAGATCCACCGCCATCAACGCGAGGTGGGTCGCGCGGGGGCCCTCGGGTCCGTCCGCGACCCCCTTTCCGGTGCCGCGCAAGGACATCGGGACCATGGCGGCCAGCGAACCGTCTGGTGACTCGTCCTGCTCGGACAGGTAGGTGCGGAGCGCGCCCGAGATCGTCGCCAGCATCACGTCATTGACCGTCGCGCCGTCGGCCGCCGCCTGTGCCGCCCTGATCTGGTCGCCGGGAAGGATCACCAGATCGAAGGTCAGCTCGGCTGAGATCGGTCGGTTGAAGCGGCAGGACGGGCGCGACAACGCCGGTTCGACGATGGTCCCGTCGGCCACCTCCGCCCGGATGCGCTCGTCGGCGGCGCCTGCCGCCGCGAGGCCGCGGCGAAAGCGCAGGCACTGCACCGGGAGTGAGGCGAGCGCGCGCGTCACCGCAGTGGCGGTCGACCAGTCACGCGGCCGGGTGGGGACGGGCGGGTGCGAGGTGTCCGGCCCGAACAGCCGCCGCCCGAGGTCGCGGGTGGCGATCCCGTCACCGGCGCTGTGATGGAACTTCAGTACGGCCGCCGTCATGCGGTCGGGGTCCCCGGCAGATATCGGGTCGCGGCGCAGGCTCCGCTCCCGCGTGGTGACTCCGGTGATGAAGTGCAATTCCCACGGGGGGCGCGTCAGGTCGATCGGGGCGTCTGCGATGCGGGAGATCTGTCGCCGCAACGGATCCCAGCCCGGGGCCTCGGCCGGCGACACGTGGACGTGGTCACGCAGGTTCATCCGGGGGTCGGGTGCCCAGTACGGCAGGTCGAGGTCGAGCGGCACCCGTCGTAGCCGGCGCGTGAACATCCCGGCGTGGCCGAGGCGCGCCCGCATCCAGGCGATCGCCTCGGGTTCGGTCAGCGGCGCTGCCTCGGCGGACGTGTCGAACAGGTACACCACGACGATGTTCGAGCGGTGACGTGACGACTCGCTGTACACGAACTCGGCATCCTGCGGTGCCAGCTGCGTGACCCCGGCCCCCGACACCCTCACCGCTCTCCCTCCCATGCGTGCGGAGCGGCGGACCGGTGCAGGGCCCGCCGCGGTTCGTGTCCCAGGCTAAGCACATCGCGCCGTCCTGGGGTCACAATTGCCCAATCGGGTCGCCGGGTTCGATGGGGTCGCTGGTGCCCGGTCGGGGGCCGCGGGCGCGGTCGGGCGTGCTCAGCCGAGGACGACGAGCCATACCGCGATGTAGTGGCACAGTGCCGCGATCACGGTGCCCGCGTGGAAGAACTCGTGGTGGCCGAAGGTGTCGGGCCAGGGGTTCGGCCACTTGGTGGCGTAGAGGATGGCGCCGACGCTGTAGAGCACCCCGCCGACCGCGAGCAGGATCAGCGGCAGCCAGCCGACCTCGTCGACGAGTTGTCCCGCGACCGGCACGATCGCCCAGCCGAGGATCAGGTAGAGCGGGACGCCGACCCAGCGCGGAGCTGTGGGCCACAGCATCTTCAGCGCCACCCCGGCCAGTGCGCCTGCCCACACCACGGCCAGCAACGTCCGGCCGGTTTCGGGCGGCAGCGCGAGCAGTGCGAACGGGGTGTAGCTGCCCGCGATGAACAGGAAGATCATCGAGTGGTCGGCGCGCTTCATCCAGATCCGGCCGCGCGTGGTCGCCCAGTGCACCCGGTGGTACGTGGCACTCATGCCGAACACTCCGCAGACCGTCACTGAGTAGATCGCGGTCGCGACGGCGGCTCGACCGGATTCCTGCGCCGCGGCGGCGACGAGCACGGCGCACGCGATCACCGCGACCACGAATGCCCACAGGTGGATCCAGCCCCGCATCCGCGGCTTCACCGGCGGCGCTGCGAGGTCGAGTTCGGACATTGCGGCTCCCGGGCGGTCGTGAACCTACGGTTGCGTAGGTTCGGGCGTCGGTCGCCACTGTAGCGGCCGCCGGAACCGCCGGAAACGGGGTGAGACGACGATTACAGCCGCGGCCGTCGGGGCCGCACCGGGGCCGCGTAATGTGGGCTCTCGTGGTGATGTCCAGGTGAAGGTCCCGAACCTGCTGTACAGCATCTACGAGCGACGCCTTCGCCGTCAGCTCGAGGGGCTCCAGCACCCGCGACACGTCGCGGTGATGTGCGATGGCAACCGTCGATGGGCCAGGGAGAACGGTTTCACCGACGTCAGCCACGGTCACCGGATGGGTGCGCTGAAGATCGCCGAGATGCTCGGCTGGTGCGATCAGGCGGGCATCGAGATGGCCACCATCTACCTGCTCTCCACCGAGAACCTGCGGCGCGAGCCGGAGGAGCTCGACACCCTCCTCGAGATCATCACCGATGTGGTGGAGGAGATCTCGGGTCCCGGGCAGAACTGGAGCGTCAAGATAGTCGGCACCCTCGACCTGCTCCCGGAGGAGCAGGCGCGCCGCCTGCGCGAGGCCGCCGAGCGCACCGCGGGCCGCACCGGCACGCACGTCAACGTCGCCGTCGGCTACGGCGGTCGGCAGGAGATCGCCGATGCCGTGAAGTCGCTGCTGCGCGAGAAGCTCGACGAGGGGCTGTCCGGCGACGCACTGGTCCGGGCGATGTCCGTGAAGGGGATCGACGGCCACCTCTACACCTCCGGGCAGCCGGACCCGGACCTGGTGATCCGCACCTCGGGGGAGCAGCGACTGTCGGGCTTCCTGCTGTGGCAGAGCGCGTACTCCGAGATCTGGTTCACCGAGGCGTACTGGCCGGAGTTCCGGCACGTCGACTTCCTGCGCGCGCTGCGTGACTACGCGGCCCGGCACCGCCGATTCGGCGCATAGGCGCTTCGCGCCTGTGCGTGGTCGACGAGTCTCAGGACTCGTCAACCACGCACAGGCGGCGTAGCCGCCCTACAGCTTGCGCAGCCGCAGCCGGTTGATGGAGTGGTCGGCGTCCTTGCGCAGCACCAGCGTGGCGCGCGGGCGGGTCGGCAGGATGTTCTCGACCAGGTTCGGCCGGTTGATCGAGTTCCAGATGTCGTCCGCGGCCAGCACGGCGTGCTCGTCGGACAGCCCGGAGAAGTGGTGGAAGTGCGACGTCGGGTCCGCGAACGACGTCTTGCGCAGCGCCAGGAAGCGCTTGATGTACCAGCGCTCGATGTCCTCGATCCGCGCGTCGACGTAGATGGAGAAGTCGAACAGGTCCGAGACCATCAGCCGCGGTCCGGTCTGCAGGACGTTGAGGCCCTCGATGATCAGGATGTCGGGCTGCCGCACCAGGTGGTACTGGCCGGGCAGGACGTCGTACGAGACGTGTGAGTACACCGGCGCCGCGACCTCCTCCGCGCCGGACTTGACCTCGGTGACGAAGCGCAGCAGCTTGCGGCGGTCGTAGCTCTCCGGAAAACCCTTGCGGTGCATGAGGCCCCGGCGCGTCAGCTCGGCCGTCGAGTACAGGAAGCCGTCGGTGGTGACCAGGTCGACGCGCGGGTGGTGATCCCAGCGCGCGAGCAGGGCCTGCAGCACGCGGGCGGTGGTGGACTTGCCCACCGCGACACTGCCGGCCACGCCGATCACGAAGGGCACCTGCCGATCCGGGTGCTTCTCGCCGAGGAATGTCGCGGTGGCGGCGAACAGGCGCTGCCGAGCGGCCACCTGGAGGTGGATGAGCCTGGAGAGCGGCAGGTAGACCTCGGCGACCTCGTCGAGGTCGATCTGTTCGCCGAGGCCGCGCAGGCCGAGGAGCTCTTCCTCGGTGAGCACGAGCGGTGTCGACTTACGCAGGGTTCGCCATTGCTTGCGGTCGAACTCGACGTAGGGGCTGCTCTCGCTCACTCGTGCCATGCGCGCACCTGGATCTCGCTCTGCATAGTCGGATTGTGCTCGACACCACTGTGCGCGGCGGCGGCGGGTCGGACAACTCGCCGATGGTTAGGGTGGACGACCATGGACCCCGTCGCACTCGTCCGCGAATACCTGCTGCTCGGACTCGGTTTCGACCGGTTGGAGGAGGGCTTCGTCGACGCCTTCACCGGCGACCAGGCGCTGCGCAGGCAGGTGGAGAACGCGCCGCCGCCCGATCCGCGCCTGCTCGCGCGCCGCGCCGCCGAATTGCGTGACGAGGTTGCCGGTTCCGGGTTGCCCGCCGAACGGGCCGCGTTCCTCGACGTGCACCTGCGCGCGCTGGAGTGCTCCGCCCGGAAGTTCGCGGGCGAGCAGATCGGCTTCGTCGACGAGGTGCAGGCCTACTTCGACGTGCGCATCGAGCCGGGCTCCGAGGACGAGTACCGGGCGGCGCACCGGGCGATGGACGAGGTGCTGGCGGGCGACGCCGCCCGCCCGCTCGCCGAGCGGCTGCAGGCGCACCGCGCCGCCGACGAGATCCCGCCGGAGCGGCTGCCGGAGTGCGTCGAGGCCTTCTCCAGCGCGCTGCGCGACCGGGTGCGGGCGGAGTACGCGTTGCCCGAGACCGAGCGGGTCGAGTACGAGGTGGTCGGGGACAAGCCCTGGTCCGGGTTCAACTACTACCTCGGTGACTACCGGTCGAAGGTGGCGATCAACTCCGACCTCAAGCAGCACATGGCGAACCTGCCGCACCTGATCGCCCACGAGTCGTATCCCGGCCACCACACCGAGCACTGCCGCAAGGAGGCGGGACTGGTCGGAGCGGGGCAGGCCGAGCAGACCCTGTTCCTGGTCAACACGCCGCAGTGCCTGATGGCGGAGGGGCTGGCGGACCACGCTCTCGGCTCGATCGTGGGGTGGAGTGGAGCCGGCGGAACTCCCATGGGTGCAGGCTGGGGGCCGTGGGCCCAGGAGATCTACGCGGACCTGGGACTGCGCTTCGACGGCGAACGCGCGGAGCGGTTGGCGAATGCGTCGGCCTCGCTACTCGGGGTCCGGCAGGACGCGGCCCTGCTGCTGCACGACCGCGGCCGCAGCCAGGACGACGTCGCCGCGTTCCTGCAGCGGTGGACCCTGTCCACGCAGGAGCGGGCCCGGCAGACGCTGCGGTTCCTGTCCGACCCGCTGTGGCGCGCCTACATCAGCACCTACGTCGAGGGCTACCGGCTGCTCGGGAGCTGGCTCGACCGCGGCGCCGACGCGGCAGGCCGATCCGAGTTGTTCCGGCGGTTGCTGGACGAGCCGCTGATCCCGTCTGCGCTGCGTTGACAGCCATTGCCTAGACTGAGCGTGCCCCTGCCGTAGCTCCCGCTTGGAGATTCCTCGATGACCGCTGTGCCCAGCACCGACGTCAACAATGCCTCGCTCGCCGAACTCGATCCCGAGGTCGCGGCCGCGATGAACGGCGAGCTGGCCCGTCAGCGCGACACCCTCGAGATGATCGCGTCCGAGAACTTCGTGCCGCGCGCGGTGCTGCAGGCTCAGGGCAGCGTGCTGACCAACAAGTACGCCGAGGGCTACCCGGGCCGTCGCTACTACGGCGGCTGCGAGCACGTCGACGTCATCGAGGACCTGGCGCGCAACCGTGCCAAGGAGCTATTCGGTGCCGAGTTCGCGAACGTCCAGCCGCACTCCGGCGCGCAGGCGAACGCCGCGGTGCTGATGGCGCTGATGAACCCGGGCGAGAAGCTGCTCGGCCTCGACCTGGCGCACGGCGGCCACCTGACGCACGGGATGAAGCTCAACTTCTCCGGCAAGCTCTACGACGTGGCGTCCTACGGGGTCAGCAAGGAAGACCACCGCATCGACATGGACGAGGTCCGCAAGATCGCGGTGGCGGAGAAGCCGAAGGTGATCGTCGCCGGCTGGTCCGCGTACCCGCGGCAGCAGGACTTCGCCGCGTTCCGGTCCATCGCGGACGAGGTCGGCGCCTACCTGTGGGTCGACATGGCGCACTTCGCCGGGCTCGTCGCCGCGGGCCTGCACCCGTCGCCCGTGCCCTACGCGGACGTCGTGTCCACCACCGTGCACAAGACCCTCGGCGGCCCCCGCTCCGGACTGATCCTGGCCAAGCAGGAGTGGGCCAAGAAGATCAACTCCGCGGTGTTCCCCGGCCAGCAGGGCGGGCCGCTCATGCACGCCATCGCCGCGAAGGCCGTCTCGCTCAAAATCGCGGGCACCGAGGAGTTCAAGGACCGTCAGGCCCGCACCCTGTCCGGTGCCCGGATCCTGGCCGAGCGCCTCACCGGCGCCGACGTCGCGGACAAGGGCATCTCCGTGCTCACAGGCGGCACCGACGTGCACCTGGTCCTGGTGGACCTGCGCAACTCGGCGCTGGACGGCCAGCAGGGCGAGGATCTGCTGCACGAGGTCGGCATCACCGTCAACCGCAACGCGGTGCCCTTCGACCCGCGTCCGCCGATGGTCACCTCCGGCCTGCGCATCGGCACCGCCGCGCTGGCCACCCGTGGGTTCGGCGACGCCGAGTTCACCGAGGTCGCGGACATCATCGCGACCGCGCTGGCGCAGGGCTCGGACACCGATTTCGCCGCGTTGCGCGCCCGGGTCTCGAAGCTTGCCCTCGACCTGCCGCTGTACGAGGGCCTCGAGGACTGGGGCCTGCTCTCCAAGACGGTCTAGCGCCTGAGCTGGAGTTAACGACGTGTTCATCGGCGCCCTGCGTGTTGCGAGTGCAGCAGGGCGCCGATCGCAGTAGCGTCCCCGGTAACAGGCAGCGGACCTAGTTGCCTGTCCGGGAGGTTCTGATCGTGGCTGAAGTATTCAGTACGAGAGGGCCGGCGCCCGGCCCTCGTGCGGATTGACGCACCAGGGACGGACCGGCCCAGCGAACTGAAGTTTGCGCGGGTGCCGCGCAGACGTAGGAGCCTCACGTGACAGCAACTCGCTCCGTATCTGCCCATTCCGGACATGCCGGGAACTCCCCGAGGTCCGCAACCACGAAGTCTCCCGAACGGTCAGTTCGCACCTACGTACTCGACACCTCGGTTCTGCTCTCGGATCCGTGGGCCGTCACGCGTTTCGCGGAGCACGAGGTGGTGCTGCCCCTGGTGGTCATCGGGGAGTTGGAGGGCAAACGCCACCACCACGAGCTGGGATGGTTTGCCCGCGAGGCGCTTCGGATGCTCGACGACCTGCGGATCGAGCACGGACGGTTGGATCAGCCGGTTCCGATCGGCTCCGACGACGGCACGCTCCAGGTGGAGCTCAATCACACGGACCCCTCGGTCCTGCCGATCGGATTCCGCACCGACTCAAACGATTCCAGGATTCTGGCCTGCGCCCTCAATCTCGCCGCCGAGGGCAAGGAGGTGGTCCTGGTCAGCAAGGACATTCCCCTGCGGGTCAAGGCCGGCGCGGTGGGTCTGCCCGCCGACGAGTACCACGCGCACGACGTGGTCCCGTCGGGATGGACGGGGATGACCGAACTCGACGTCGCCTCGACCCGGATCGACGAGCTGTTCTCCGAGGGGATCATCGATCTCGACGAGGCGCGAGAACTGCCCTGTCACACCGGAATCCGGCTGATGGGTGGCAGCTCCAGCGCGCTGGGGCGGGTGACCCCGGACAAGCGGGTGCAGCTGGTCCGCGGCGAACGGGAGGCCTTCGGCCTGCACGGCCGCTCGGCCGAGCAGCGGATCGCCCTCGATCTGTTGCTCGACGAGAGCATCGGCATCATCTCGCTCGGCGGCAAGGCCGGTACCGGTAAGTCGGCGCTCGCCCTGACCGCAGGGCTGGAGGCGGTGCTCGAGCGTCGCACCCACCGGAAGGTGGTCGTCTTCCGGCCGCTGTACGCGGTCGGTGGACAGGAGCTCGGCTACCTGCCCGGCAGCGAGAGCGAGAAGATGGGTCCGTGGGCGCAGGCGGTGTTCGACACCCTGGACGGCCTGGCGAGCCCCGAGGTGATGGACGAGGTGATCAACCGCGGGATGCTGGAAGTGTTGCCGCTCACCCACATTCGCGGCCGGTCACTACACGACTCGTTCGTGATCGTGGACGAGGCGCAGTCCCTCGAGCGCAACGTGCTGCTCACGGTGTTGTCCCGGCTGGGCACCGGGTCCCGGGTGGTGCTCACCCATGACGTCGCCCAGCGCGACAACCTGAGGGTCGGCAGGCACGACGGCGTCGCCGCGGTGATCGAGAAGCTCAAGGGGCACCCGCTCTTCGCCCACATCACGCTCACCCGCAGCGAGCGGTCGCCGATCGCGGCGCTGGTGACCGAGATGCTCGAGGAGTTCGGCCCGACCGCCTGAGGCGCGGGGTGGGGAGGCCCGGTCGCTCGGGCCTCCCCATCTGCTACTGCTGCGGAGCCTGGTCCTGGGCAGGCGTCTGGGCCGTCTTGTCCGTGCCGCGGAGCTTGCGCCACTGGGTGGTGGCGACGTACTTGATGAGCAGGCCGTAGTTGCGGAGCTTTTCCATCATGGGTCCCTTCGGTACCGGATCGGTGAGTCGATCCGGTGAATTCTATGGGGCGACAGACACGCCGGATCGACACCGGTCAATGTCGGGATGAACACACCTCACCAGGGCTTTTCGAGGCCCCTGTCAATGGCGCGTACCGCCGGGGCGTCCGTACCATCGGCGGACGTGCACGGTGAGAGCGAAGTGATCGACGCGAATTCGGACTGGGTCCGCCCGAGGCTGCTGCAGGCGACCTTCATCCCGGTTCACGGGGCGATGGCGTGGTGGGGCACAGACGATGTTGCCGCCGAGCTGGTTCGGTTGGGTCTGCCGCAGGGGCGGGCGGCGAGCTGCCGGTTCGCGGTTCCCGTCGGCGGCGCCGTCGCGCCTCGCACGGTCGATGCGCGACTGATCGATCTGGTGGACGTGCTGCCCGCGTTGCGGGCGATGGACCCGGACGGGGGCGCCGGGGGATCCGTCCGGTCGTGGTGCGCGGCCGCGCACCTCGCGGGCGGGGACCGGGCGGCGAGCGACGAGCTCGCCGCGCAGATGCCCGCCGCGGCCCATGCTCTGCTGAACGAGGACGAGTCGGCGATCCATACCGCGGCCGCCCTGCTGAACAGTTTCACCTCGGCGGCGCGGACCACCGAGGACCTGGCGACGGCGCACATCCGCGCCACCTTGCGGCCGTACCAGGTCCAGGGTGTGGCCTGGCTCCTGGCTCTCGAGGAGGTGGGCGGCGGCATCCTCGCCGACGAGATGGGGCTCGGTAAGACGCTGCAGGCGATCTGTGCGCTCGCCACCCGGAACGAGCTGGGTCCCCACCTCGTGGTGTGCCCGACTTCGGTTGTCGGGAACTGGCGTCGCGAGCTCGCACGGTTCGCCCCCGACCTCCCGGTGATCGTCCATCACGGTGCGGGCAGGGCGCTGCCTGCGACGGTGATTCCGGGGACCGTGGTGCTGACCAGCTACGGTCTGCTGCGCTCGGACGTCGACCGACTGTGCGAAGCGGCCTGGGACGTGGTCATATTCGACGAGGCGCAGCAGATCAAGAATTCCGATTCCCTCGCGGCCAGGGCGGCGGCGCGGCTGTCCGCGCGGATTCGGGTCGCGATGACCGGTACCCCGGTCGAGAATCGGCTCGACGAGCTGTGGTCGATCTTCCGCGCGGCCAATCCGGCGCTGTTGGGCACCAGGGCACGCTTCCGTCAGCGGTTCGTGGTGCCGATCGAGTCCCGACGATCGGCGACGGCCGCGGCCCGGCTCGGCGCCCTCATCGCGCCACACGTGCTGCGGCGTACCAAGTCCGCGGTCGCCACCGAGCTGCCGGACAAGCAGTACTCGTCGGTCGCGTGCACGCTGTCCGAGGAGCAGGCGCGGCTGTACCGTCACGCGGTGGAGCGTGCGTTCGATACGGGGCTCGGCAGTGGGATCGCCAGGCGCGGCAACGTGCTCGCGCTACTGACCACCCTCAAGCAGGTCTGCAACCATCCCGAACAGTTTCTCGGTGACGGCGGCGCGCTGCGCGGCAGGTCGGGCAAGTTCGACCGGGCCACCGAAATGCTCTCGGAGATAGTCGAAGACGGGGATCGGGCCTTGGTGTTCACGCAGTACCGCACGATGGGGGAGCTGCTGTCGACGCACCTGACGACCGAGCTCGGGGTCGGCGAGATCCCCTTCCTGCACGGTGGTCTGAGCGCACGGTCGCGCGATCGGATGGTCCAGGAGTTCCAGGACGACCCGGACTCGGCCCCCGTCCTCATCCTGAGTCTGCGTGCGGCGGGATTCGGTCTGAACCTGACCCGAGCCAGTCATGTCGTGCACTACGACCGATGGTGGAATCCCGCGGTCGAGGACCAGGCCACGGACCGGGCGCATCGGATCGGCCAACGCCGAACGGTGAACGTGTACACCCTCGTCACCGGCGGCACCATCGAGGACCACATCGCCTCGATGCACGAATCGAAGCGTGCTCTGGCGGAATCGATCTCAGGGAACTCGGAGGCTGCGCTGGCCGAGCTGGCCGATGACGAGCTGCGCTCGCTGCTCGACCTCGACGCGGTCGGTGCTCGATGACGGCGGCAGAGTTCGGAGCGACGGCGTGGGGTCGGGCCTGGCTCCGCACGATCGAGTCGACGGCGGCCTCGGCGCCGAATGCGCTGCTGCCCGAGGCCCGGCGCCTCGCCAGGGGCGGCGCGGTGAATGTCACGGGTGTGTCCGCAGGAAGGGTGTGCGCGGAGGTGGCGGCGAGGCAGAAGTCCCACGCGGTCACCATCGAGGTGCCGCGCTGGGACGATGCCGCGCTGGCGCGGGTGGGCGAGGTGCTCGGCGCGGCCGGGCTCGGCGACGCAGGTGCGTCCGGTGATCTCCCGGATGCGCCCGTGGCGGAGCTGCAGGGCGCGGGCATCGCGGTGGCGGCGACACCGGCGGAGTGTGGGGCGACGTGTGCCTGCACGAGCCGCCGGACGCCGTGCCTGCACCACCTGGCGACCGTGTACGCCCTCGTCCAGCTGATCGACGAGGAACCGGCGCTGGCCGTCCGGCTACGATCCGACGACTCGGTCGGCTCGGCGGGCCCCGGCTCGCTGGAGCCGTCGGACTGGATCACCCTGTCCGAGGTGGACCCGGCGTCGTTCTACGGCTGACGAGAAGCTGCTCGGCCGCCGACTTCTCACGCGTCCAGCGCAGCAGCCTCACTGAGGTAGCCCGTGCCGCGTCCGCCGCGCCTGCCGGTCACGGCCCTGGCAACGCCGACCACGATGCCGCGGATGACATCGCGGACGCTGAAGTAGTCCCGCCACACCGCGATTTTTCCGTCGCGCAGCTCGAACGTGCCGCACACCCAGAACTCGGCGTTGACCGGACCCGCGCCGAGCAGGTCGGTGCGCTCGGTGAGGACCACGCCGTTCTCTCCCGCCGCGTGATGCACGATCACGTCGAACCGCAGGCCGGGGCGGGCGAGCTGCCGGAGCACCCGGGTCACCGTGGGGTATCCGCGCAGGATCGGCAGCGAGACGTTGTGCCAGGCGATCTCGGGGTGCAGGTATTCGGCCGCGGCGTCGACATCGGCCCTGGCCAGGGCGGCCAGGAACGCGCGCACCACCCGGACGTCGGCCGGTGTGTCCACGGAACTCGGTTCGATGGTTGCAGGGCTCATGTCGGTCCGATCGCTCGTGTGGTCGGGGGTGACGGTATCCCGACCGTACCGGCCAGGTGCTTGACCGCGCGGGCCCCGCGGGACACCATGTGGTGTGCGCAAACTGGCGAGCGCGATCCTATCGACCGTCATCGCAACGGTGCTGGCGCTCCTGTGTGCGCCGCACGCTCTGGCTCAGGGGCCCTGGTTCGACGGGGCCGTCGGAGGGGCCACCCAGGTCATCGCCGTCCGCGGGTCGGGCGGCTCGAACGCCACTCTGGAGGCCTGGCAGCGCTCCCCGCTCGGCTGGCACCGGATCTCCCCGAGCCTGCCCGCACAGGTCGGTGCGGACGGGTTCACGGATGCGGCCGCGGACGGCGTGCCCGCGACCCCGGAGGGCGTGTTCAGCCTGGACGCGGCGTTCGGCACCGCCGGGAACCCGGGCGGCGGCCTGCCGTACCGGAAGGTGGGTGCCAACGACTGGTGGGACGGCGATCCGGACAGCGCGACCTACAACACGCATCAGGTCTGCGCCCCGGGGTCCTGCGCCTTCGACGAGTCGGCCAGCGAGGAGCTGGAGATCCCCGCCTACCGCTACGCGGTGGTGATGGGCGTCAACAAGGAGCGGGTGCCCGGCGGTGGCGGCGCCTTCTTCCTGCACGTCTCGAACGGCGAACCCACGCTGGGCTGCGTCGCGGTGAGCGAGGGCGCCCTGGTCTGGCTGATCCGGTGGCTGCAGCCGGGTGCGGTCATCGCCATCGCGGACTGAGCAAGGCTCGTCGACTGCCGGGAGGCCGGAGTGAACAGCGATCGATCCACCCCCTCGGCGGACGCGAAGTCGATCGCCGTGCGCAGCATCGAGTTCGTCGCCGCGGGCAGCCGCGAGGACTTCGACGCCATCATCCATCCGGACGCGGTCAACCACGAGACCAAGACCGAGCCGCCGCACACCCGGGTCCGCGGACCGGGATCCTGGCATGCGACCGCGCTGTGGCTGCGCAGGCCGTTCGCGGACCTGCACTTCGAGATCGGGAACATCGTGGCGGAGGGCGACCTCGTCGCGGTCGAGGTGACCATGAGCGGTCGCCACGTCGGGCTGTTCCTGAACTTCGACGAGGGCGGCGCCGTCGCCGGTGCATTCCCGCCGACCGGCCGGAGTTTCGCTGTCACCCAATCACATTGGGTACGACTCGAGGACAGCCTGGTGATCGAGCACTGGGCCAACCGCGATGATCTGGGCATGGCCGAGCAACTCGGCTGGTTGCAGCCGAGCCCGGCCTACTTGGTGCGGATGCTGTGGGCCAGGAGTCGCGCTCGGAAGTCGCCGCCTGCCTGAGCCGCTACTTCTGGACCTTCGCCATCGCGAGGACGTCGAGACGGCGGTCGAGCTCCGCCTCGGTCAGCTTCTCGGGAACCAGCCCGCGGTCGATCACCGTCTGGCGGATCGTCTTGCGCTCTTTGAGCGCCTCCTTCGCGACGGCGGCGGCCTCCTCGTAGCCGATCGCGGAATTCAGTGGCGTCACGATCGAGGGCGACGACTCCGCGAGCGTCTTGAGGTGATCGGTGTTGGCGACAAGGCCCGAGACGCACTTGTCGGCGAACAGTCGGGAGACGTTGGCGAGCAAGCGAAATGACTCGAGCAGGTTCCTGGCCATCATCGGGATGTACACGTTGAGCTCGAAGGAGCCTGCCGCGCCACCCCATGCGACGGCCGCATCGTTGCCCACGACCTGCGCGGCTACCTGCGTGACCGCTTCCGGCAGAACGGGATTGACCTTGCCGGGCATGATCGACGAGCCGGGCTGCAGGTCGGGGAGCCGGATCTCGCCGAGTCCGGTCAGTGGGCCCGACCCCATCCAGCGGATGTCGTTCGCGATCTTGGTGAGCGAGACCGCGATCGTCCGCAGTGCGCCCGATGCCTCGACCAATCCGTCGCGGGCGGCTTGAGCCTCAAAGCTGTTGCGCGCCGGGGAGAGTGCGTCGATCCCGGTGGTCCGGACGAGTTCGGCGACCACCAAGGGCCCGAACCCGTCGGGGGCGTTGAGCCCGGTGCCGACCGCGGTGCCACCGATCGGCAGCTCGCCGAGCCGGGGGAGGGCAGACATGATCCGCTCGATACCTGCCTCGACCTGCCGGGCGTAGCCGCCGAATTCCTGCCCGAGGGTGACCGGCACGGCGTCCATGAGGTGGGTCCGTCCGGACTTGACGACGGACTTCCATGCGGCGGCCTTGTCGAACAGCGCGAGCCGCAGATGGTCGAGCGCGGGGATCAGCGCCTTCACCGCGGACTCCGTGGCCGCGAGGTGGGTTGCCGTCGGGAAGGTGTCGTTCGACGATTGCGACATGTTGACGTGATCGTTGGGGTGCACCTCGACGCCGTTCGCCTTCGCGATCGACGCGATGACCTCGTTGGCGTTCATGTTGGAGCTGGTGCCCGAGCCGGTCTGGAACACGTCGATCGGGAACTGGTCGTCGTGCCTGCCCTCGGCGATCTCCTCGGCGGCCGCGATGATCGCGTCGGCCTTGACGGCATCGAGCAGTCCGAGGTCCTTGTTGACCTGCGCGCAGGCGGCCTTGAGCAGGCCCATCGCCCGGATCTGCGCGCGCTCGAGGCCGCGGCCGCTGATCGGGAAGTTCTCCACCGCGCGCTGGGTCTGGGCCCGCCACAGCGCGTCGATCGGGACTCTGACCTCGCCCATGGTGTCGTGCTCGATGCGGAACTGCGATTCGGCGTTCTCAGTCATACCTAGCAGCTTGCCACTCGAGCGGCTGCGCCGCCTGTGAGTCCTTGTGGCCCCTATACGGACCAAAAGGACTCACAGGCGCGGAGTGCCTCAGGGCATGGGGAACTGGGCGTCCGGGTCGCCGTCGAAGTCGACCGAGGAGTACTCGCGCAGCTTCGACAGGCGGTGGTAGGCGTCGATCATCCGGACGGTGCCGGACTTGCTGCGCATCACGATCGACTGGGTGTGCGCGCCGCCGCCGCTGTAGCGGACGCCGCGCAGCAGGTCACCGTCGGTGACACCGGTGGCGGTGAAGAAGACGTTCTCGCCGGAGACCAGGTCCTCGGTGAGCAGCACCCGATCCAGGTCGTGGCCCGCGTCGATGGCCTTCTGGCGCTCGGCGTCGTCGGTCGGGGCGAGCCGGCCCTGCAGCGCGCCGCCCATGCAGCGCATGGCGGCGGCGGCGATGATGCCCTCGGGGGTGCCGCCGATGCCGATCAGCATGTCGGTGCCGGAGTCGGGGCGGGCCGCGGCGATGGCGCCTGCGACGTCGCCGTCGGAGATCAGCCGGATCCGGGCGCCGGTCGTGCGGACGTCGGCGATCAGCTGGGCGTGCCGGGGCCGGTCCAGGATGCAGACGGTGACGTCGGAGACCGAGGACTTGCGGACCTTCGCGATGCGCTTGATGTTCTCCGCGACCGGGGCCGTGATGTCGATGACATCGGCGGCGTCGGGGCCGACGGCGATCTTCTCCATGTAGAACACGGCGGACGGGTCGAACATCGCGCCCCGCTCGGCGACCGCGAGGACGGAGATCGCGTTCGGCATGCCCTTGGACATCAGCGTGGTGCCGTCGACGGGGTCGACCGCGAAGTCGCAGTCCGGGCCGTCGCCGTTGCCGACCTCTTCGCCGTTGTAGAGCATGGGCGCCTCGTCCTTCTCGCCCTCGCCGATGACCACGACGCCGCGCATGGACACGCTGCTCACGAGCTGACGCATGGCGTCGACGGCGGCACCGTCACCGCCCTCCTTGTCGCCCTTGCCGACCCAGCGGCCCGCGGCCAGCGCGCCCGCCTCGGTGACGCGGACCAGCTCCATCGCCAGGTTGCGGTCCGGCGCCTCGCGGCGACTCGATGGGGTGCTGGCCGTCATGTGCGGTGCCTCCTAGTGGTCGGCGCATGCAGCGCCGCCATAGATTCCGTCGGGGAAGTCAGGGTTCGACTCGAGCGTGATTGTCTCATCACCGGTGGCCCGCGGATGAGGCTGGGCTACGGCAGCCGCTCGAGCGACCATCCCGTGCTCAGATCGCGGAGCAGGTCGGGGGCGCGGTGGACGGCTCGCTGCTGGTCGGCGAACTGACGGAACGGCTGGGTGAGCAGCGCGGCGGCCACCCCCGGTCGATCCTCGGCGAGGCGCCGATAGGCGACCGCGATGTCTCCGGCGATGTAGGACCAGCGCGGTCCGCGATCCGCCCAGTTGAAGTCGGGCAGCGGCGCCCGCAGCCGGTAGGTGGCGCCTGCGACCTCGCCGGTGACCGAGACCGGGGCGAACACCCCAGGGGCCAGCGAGCCAGGGACCGAGGGCTTCGCGGCGATGGTCGTCACATAGGTCAGTGCCCGCCCGACGCCGCCGCGCGCCGCCGACGTGGCGTCCCACTGGTCGGCGACGACCTGGTTCTGTTCCCGGTCCGCCATACGGACCATGGCATCGGCGTAGCCGGCCGGGGTGCCGGAGTAGATGCCCGCCCACGCGGCCCTGGCGTTGTCGTCGAGCAAGCCGGCCGCGTCGAGTTCGTCGACGGCGGCCCGCCCGCCCGCGAGGTACGCCTCGTGCATCGGGACCATGTCGAAGAAGATGTGCTTCTGCATGATCAGCAGGCGCTTCTGGTACCAGTCCAGATCCTGCGCCGTCACGGTCGGGCCGACGGTCGTGAGCACCCGGGCGTCCGGCGGCAGCAGCGTCGTCGCCGCCTCGGGCAGCGCGCCGGTGGCCGCGGCCACCGCGCCGGCGAGGCCGCGGACGGCGTCGACACCGAGCGCCATGCGGCCCATGTCGAGGTCCCAGAAGCCGCCGGTGAAGGACGCGCCCGCCATCCCCGCCATCCCGGCCCAGTACAGCTCGGCGCGGGCGCGTTGGTACCGGCCGTAGTTCTCGTACACCCGGTCCACCAGCGTGGCGTTGGCGGCGAGGCCGGTGTTCGGGTCCCAGGTGGCCAGGTCGATGCCCGCCGACCGGGCGCCGCGGGCGAGCCAGTACTGGTGCAGCAGTGCGGAATAGCGGCCGGCAGGCACGCCTGCCGCCCGGGCTTCGCCGAGCGCGTCGCCGAGGACGGCGGGGTCGGTCGGCAGCAGGGGGTCCAGCCCGCCCGCCTGCTCCGCCTTCGCGTTGGCAGGCGCGATGTCGAGCAGGGCGGCGTAGCCGGCGGGCTGGGCGACTGCCGCTGCAGGCGCGGCCGTGGTGACCGCGGCGAGGCCGAGCGCGAGGAGCACCCCGCGGATCGCGGCGGTGCGAATGGCAGGCGGGCGGATGCAGATCCTCGAGCGCATGCCGGACATCTAACAACATATATTTGATTTCCGGTGGGCGATTACGTCCGCCGGTGGGAACCGCCGGACCTCGGCTGACGCGCGGCTGGGATACTAGCTGCGTGGCCGAGAAGAAACCCCGGATTCTGCAGAACAACAAAGACATGATGTGGTCGATCATCCCGTTGGTCCTGTTGTGCCTGATCGTCGCCGGGGTCGCGAGTCGCTGCTCGTTCAGCCCGGGCGGTCCCACCTCCGGGCCGGTGCCGCAGTTCGACGTCGACGCGTCGCTCAAGTACGACGCCGGTGTGCTCGGGTTCCCGGTCCGCGACCCCGCCGTGCCCGAGGACTGGCAGCCGAACTCCGGCAGCCGCGGAGTGGTGGGCGGTGACAGTGGCGGCGACGTGACCACCGTCGGCTACATCACCCCGAAGGGCCGCTACCTGCAGCTGAGTCAGAGCGCGGCGACCGAGGAGGCGCTGGTGCCCTGGGTCGCAGGCGACCTGCGCAGCCCTACGGGTGTCGCCCCGGTCGCGGGTGATCGGTGGGTGGAGTACGCCGAGGAGGGCAGCGAGCCGATCTGGGTGACCGATCTCGGCGATGTCCGGGTCCTCATCAAGGGCAGCGGCACGACCGAGGAGTTCACCGAGCTCGCCACGGCCATCGACGCGGCCCAGCCGCTGACGCCCTGATCAGGGCCCTCCGTCCGGTCCGCTAGACGGCCGAACCGTCGAGCGTGCAGAAGCTGTGGCAGACCCGGTCGCGGACGATCACGTCCGGGCACTCCGGGTCGAACCATCGGTCGATGTACGCCCAGTGCACGGGGTGCGCGAGGTAGGGGCCCATCAGTCCCTGCAGGTCCGTGAACTCCTGTTCCCACACGTGCGTCCACGGCGACGCTCCCTCCGCCCGTGACACCCGGCTGAGCTGCCAGGCGCGGATCGCGGGGACATGGCGGGGCATCCGGAGCAGTTCGGCCTCGAACCGCTCCACCACGGTGTCCGCCGCGCCGGGATCGACACGCAACAGCAGCGTCCGGTAGACCCCGCCCTCGGCGCCGACGCCGAGCTGTCCGCGGGGCTCGCCGCGGTATTCGACGCCGTCGACGTGGTCGACGGCCGCGGGATCGAGGAGCGCATCGACGGCGGGTTCGGCCGCGCGCCACCGATCCTCGGCGTCGAACTGGAGATGCGCGAGCAAGTCGCCGCCGTTGCGGACACCGGGCAGCGTCGGCTGGATCAGCGCGCGGTGCGCGCCCGCCTTGATCACGGTGTGGCGCAGGTCGTCGGCCAGCCGGGCCCGGACGTCGTCATCGACGTCGGGGCGGTGGTGAATGAGCTTGGTGATCTTAAACATCGGTCAACCCGTCCACGTCCTGTGCGGCGGAGGCCATCGTGCGGGTGCGCTCGAGCACCAGCTCGTCCATCCGCTTCCACCACTGCCCGAGTCCGGGGTCCGGGCGTCCCTGCCACGTCATCCGCCACCAGCCCTCCGCGCCGTCGAGCGTCCAGGTGACGGTGATCGTGTTCGACTCGTCGTCGAACCAGATCGGCGGACTCACCAACACGTGCTCGAGGGTCATGCCCCGCCCGCGGGCTCCGGGGGCGTACTCGGCCAGGTATGCGTCGACGAATTCTCGTGCGCGCCCCGGCCTGGTGACCACCCGGTCGATGACGTACACCTTTTCGCCTGCCATGCGCCGAGGCTAGGGAGTCGCCGGTGACGTGGGCAGCGGGCGCTCCCGCTCATCGGGAGTTCGTTCAGCGCACGACCGGTACCAGCACCGGGTTGTCGGGGAACAGTGCCCACACTCTTCGCACGATTCGACAGGTTTCGCGCATCGACGCCGCAGACTGTGAGAGGAATCCGGAAGTGTCAATTTCCTCGGAGGCGACATGGACCTGATCTTCACCAACGGAATCGTTGTCACGATGGATGAGGCTCTGCCCGTTGCGGAAGCGCTCGCGGTGCGCGATGGGCGGATCTCGGCGGTGGGGACGGCGGACGAGATCCTCGCGCTGCGGACCGCCGACACGGAGGTGGTCGATCTCGGCGGACGGGCGGTGCTTCCGGGTTTCGTGGAGGCACACGGCCACCCCACCATGGACATGACCCGCTACGCGGAGACCGTCGTCGACATCCGTCCCGTCATCGTTCCGGACGCGGACGCGGTGATCGCCCTCATGCGCGACACCCTGGCGGACACACCCGCGACGGTGCCGCTCGTCTTCAGCGGACTCGACCCGTTGCTCCAATCGGGGTTCCCAGAACCGACCGGGCCCTGGCTCGACGAACTCGCCGGGGAGCGGCCGGTTCTGGTGATGCACAACTCGGGTCACCTCGCGTGGGCGAACACGGCGGCGCTGCGGCTGTCGGGTCTGCCCGAGGATGCGCCGGATCCGACCGGCGCGCATTTCGAGCGTGACGCCGACGGGAAACTGACCGGCAAGGCGTACGAGGTCCCGGCGATCTTCGCCCTCGCGGGCCCCATGCAGAGCCGGGACGTCGACCCGGCGGCACTGTGGCGTGCCGAGTTGCAGGGGCTGGCCGCGCGTGGCATCACCACGATCGCGGACCTCGCGTTCTCACCGCACCAACTGCCGCTGATGCGCGCCCACTACGCGGGCGATCACCCCCTCGTCCGGCTGCGGACGTACGAGATGTCCACCGCCGAAATGCGTTCCGAGTCTTCCCCGGACGACGGTGACGACATGTTCCGGCAGATCGGTATCAAGCTGTGGGTCGACGGGTCGCCATGGGTGGGAAACATCGACACCTCGTTCCCGTACCTCAACACCGACGCCACGCTCAACGTGATCGGCCTCGGACACGACCACCGTGGCCAGGCGAACTACACGGGCGAACAGCTCGCAGCGATCGTCGGCGCGTACTTCCCGCTGGGGTGGCAGATGGCCTGCCACGTCCTCGGCGACCGCGGCGTGGACACGATCCTCGACGTGTACGAGGCCGCGCTGACCGAGCATCCCCGAGCCGACCACCGGTTGCGCCTGGAACACTGCGGGGCGATGACCGCGGCCCAGTTTCGGCGGGCCGCCCGGCTGGGCGTGACCTGCAGCCTGCTCATCGACCACCTCTACTACTGGGGCGATGTGCTCGTCGACGGGCTGTTCGGCGACGAGATCGGCTCGCACTGGATGCGCGCGCGATCCGCCCTCGACGCGGGCATCCGGGTCTCCCTGCACAACGATTCGCCGGTCACGCCGGTCGAGCCGCTGCGCAACATCTCCGTCGCTGTGACCAGGACCAGCCGCACCGGACGGGTCCTCGCGCCGGAGGAGCGCATCACCGTCGAGGAGGCACTGCGCGCCCAGACGCTCTGGCCCGCGCACCAACTCTTCGCCGACGAGATCATCGGGACGCTGGCCCCCGGTAAATATGCCGATCTGGTCGTGCTGTCCGCCGACCCCCGCGCCGTGGAACCCGCCGCGATAGCCGATCTCACGGTGGAGGCGACCTACCTTGCCGGCCGCGCGACCTACTCGGCGGGCGGCTGAGGCCTGCTCCGCGCTAGCGCGGGTCGCCCTCGTCGTCGGCGTGCGAGAGCGCCTTCTCGACCCGGGCCCGCGCCCCCGCGAGGTGCTCCTCGCAGCGCTTGGCCAGCGCCTCGCCGCGCTCCCACAGCGCGAGGGAGTGGTCGAGGTCGAGGCCGCCCTGCTCGAGCATCTTGACCACGTCGGCCAGCTCGTCGCGCGCGGCCTCGTAGCCGAGCTCCGATACCGGTTGGCTCACTGTGCTTCTCCTGACTTGTCCTTGCCCATGACGGCGGCGATGACCGCGCCGTCGGCGACCCGAACCCGCAACTGGGTGCCGGGTGGGGCGTCTTCCACCGAGCGCAGCACCTCCGGATCGGACCCGGGCACCACCTTCTGCACCACCGAGTACCCGCGGGCCAGCGTCGCCGCAGGCCCGAGGGTGGTCAGCCGGGCCGCGAGGTGCTCGACGACGGTGGCCTGACCGGCGACCAGCCGGTTGACGTCGCGCCTGCCCGCCTCGCGCAGCCGCGCGATCTCCTCGGCCCGCCGCTCGACGGCGGCGAGCGGGTCGGCGAGCACCGGTCTGCTGCGCAGGTCGGCCAGCGACCGCGCCTCGCGTGCCACCCAGTTCCGCAGTGCGGCCGCGCCGCGCGCCCGGAATTCGGCGACAAGCGCCTGCTCGGCGACCGCGTCGGGGACCACCCGCTTGGCGGCGTCGGTCGGCGTCGCGGCGCGCACGTCCGCGACGTGATCACAGAGCGGGTTGTCCGGTTCGTGGCCGATCGCGCTGACCACCGGGGTGGTGCACGCGGCGATCGCGCGGCACAGGGTCTCGTCGGAGAACGGCAGCAGGTCCTCGACGCTGCCGCCACCGCGCGCAAGGACGATCACCTCCACCGCCGGGTTCGAGTCCAGCTCGGCCAGCGCCGCGACGATCTGGGCGGTTGCCGTCGGACCCTGTACCGCGGTGTTGCGGATCTCGAACTGAACAGCGGGCCAACGCTTTCCGGCGACGCTGAGCACATCACGCTCGGCGGCACTGGCCCGCCCGGTGATCAGGCCGACGGTGTGCGGGAGAAACGGCAGCGGCCGCTTGAGCCGAGGATCGAACAGACCCTCGGCCGCGAGCAGCGCGCGCAGCCGCTCGATCCGGGCGAGCAGCTCGCCGATCCCGACGGCCCGGATCTCGGTGACGCGCAGGGACACCGTGCCGCGCCCCGTGTAGAAGGACAGCTTGCCGAACATCACGACCCGGCTGCCCTCGGTCAGCGGAACCGGGGAGTCGCGGATCAGCGCGGGGGAGCAGGTCACCGACAGCGACATGTCCACGGAGGCGTCGCGCAGCACCAGGAACGCGGTGCGGGTGCCGGGACGGACGTTGATCTGGGTGATCTGGCCCTCGACCCAGATGCTGCCGAGGCGATCGATCCACTGCGAGACCTTGGTCGCGACGGATCGGACCGGCCACGGGTGCTCGGGCGAGTTCGAGGTCGGCGCGCCCGTCTGGCTCGGCTGGACGGAGCTCACTTTGCCTTGGCGCTGGTGATCCGGTTACCGAGCATGGTCTGGAACGGGGCGCGGGCGCGGGCGGCGTTCTCGTAGGCCAGCAGGGCATCGAGCTCCTCGACCGACAACGTCCGCAGCCGCGCCCGGAGCTGGGCGAGCGTCAGGTTGTCGTAGTCGAGGTACTCGGCGATCTCGGGCCGCGTCGCTGCCGGCTTTGCCTTCGTCGACGCGGGCGTGCCGTTGGCGGACTTGTTCGCGGCCGCCTTCTCGGGTGCGGCGCTCGCGGGCGTCGCCGCGGGTGCGTCCGGCTCGGACTCCGGCTGCATCGAGTACAGCGCGAACCGGCCCTGGTTCGTGGGCTTGGCCGCGGCCCCGTCGCCGCCCGACGGCGCGGGCGCGGTGTCCTCGTCGAAGACCGCCCACTCCGGCTGTTCCTCGTCCTGATGGAAGAGCATCGAGAACGCCTGATCGCCCTTGATCGCCAGCGCCGTCATCGACTGCTGGACGCGCATGGTCGTCTGCAGCATGTGGCTGATGGTGGTCATGGGGAGCGCGACCGCGGTGTTCGGCAGCTTCTGCACCTCTTCGACAACCGTGACGGCGATCCCGGCAGCGACCCGCGCAGCGAAAGGGGGACGAATCATGGCCCTAAGACTGCCTGACGAATGCCCCTTTTGGTAGCTGGGCGCGCGGTGTGCCTGATCGGGCGCCCCGTCGAGGCTGCCCGTACCCTGGTGTCATGTCTTCCGCAGTCCCCCTGAACCTGGGCATCGCCCGTTCCAGCGCCCCTGCTCCGGGCGGCTCCGGCAAGCGCGTCCTGCTCGCCGAACCACGCGGATACTGCGCGGGTGTCGACCGCGCGGTCGAGACGGTCGAGCGGGCCCTCGAGAAGCACGGCGCACCGATCTACGTGCGCAAGGAGATCGTGCACAACCGGCACGTGGTCGAGACGCTGTCGGACCGCGGCGTCGTCTTCGTCGACGAGACCGACGAGGTGCCGGAGGGCTCGCTGCTGGTGTTCTCCGCCCACGGGGTGTCGCCTGCCGTGCACGAGTCCGCGGCCGAGCGCAACCTCAAGACCATCGACGCGACCTGCCCGCTGGTGACGAAGGTGCACCAGGAGGCCAAGCGGTTCGCGCGGGACGACTACGACATCCTGCTGATCGGGCACGAGGGCCACGAGGAGGTCGAGGGCACCGCGGGCGAGGCCCCGGACCACGTCCAGTTGGTGGATGGACCCGAGTCGGTCGACGCCGTCTCCGTGCGCGACGAGACGAAGGTGATCTGGCTGTCGCAGACCACGCTCAGCGTCGACGAGACGATGGCGACGGTGGCCCGGCTCCGCGAGAAGTTCCCGCTGCTGCAGGACCCGCCGAGCGACGACATCTGCTACGCCACCCAGAACCGGCAGGTCGCGGTGAAGGCGATGGCCCCGGAGTGCGATCTGGTGATCGTGGTCGGGTCGCGGAACTCGTCGAACTCGGTGCGGCTGGTCGAGGTGGCCCTCGGCGCGGGCGCGCGGGCGAGCTACCTGGTCGACTACGCGCGCGAGATCGACACCGCGTGGCTCGACGGCGTCACCACGGTCGGTCTCACCTCGGGGGCCTCGGTGCCGGAGATCCTGGTCAGCGGCGTGATCGAGCTTCTCGCCGAGCACGGATTCCACGATGTGCAGCCGGTGACCACCGCGAACGAGACGCTCGTCTTCTCGCTGCCGCGCGAGCTGCGCAAGCCGAGCAACACCGGTTCCTAGCGCGGGCGGTGACGCCCCGGTCCCGGCCCACATGGAGCCGGTCCGCGGGCGTCAGTACCTGCCGCGCGGCTGATCGTGAGCCGAGTCCTCGCGGTCCCGGTATCGGACCTGCGGGATCGGGTGCACGGGCGTGTACGGGTCGGCGGCGCCGCGAGGGGGCTGCACCCGGGCGGTCGCGGTGGTCGGCGCGCGTTCCGGCCTGCGGCCGGAGTTCCCCTGCGCAGGCGGAGGGGGGACCGGACGACGCTGGACCTGGGTCGGCGCCGGGTCCCGGTACACCGCGCGTCCGGGCTGGGTCTGCGGAGCCCCGTGCGGGCGTTGCGCCGGTGCGGTGCGCTGGGCCGCCGTGCGCGGCTGATCGGTTCGTCGTGCCGCCTGCTGCGGCCGGGTCGCGGGGCGATCGGTGCCGCGGGCGGCGCCTGCCTCCGCGGACCTGCTCTTCGCGCGGGCAGGGGGGCGGACCGCCTGCTGGCCGAGGTAGAGCCGGACCCCGCCGATGATGAGCACGGCGAGGGTGGTGGTCAACATCAGTGGAAAGCGATTGACCAACGGGATCGCCACGTTGAACATCAGATCCTTGAGCCCGCCCTTGGATCCCGTGGTCAGGAACTGGTAGGCCAGCGGCACGGCCGCGAACAGGATCAGCGGCGGCTGGACCATCGCGGCGAACAGGCCGCGGCTGCGAACCGCGAGGACCGCGCCGACACAGCCAAGAAAGTAGAAGACGGAGAACGCGGACGTCAGTTCGTTGCCACGGACCGCGTCAATGGCGAATCCAACGAAGGTCGTCGCCACCGCGATGAGAACGGCTGCCGCTGCGGGCACGCCGGGCACAGTGGGGAGAACAGACCGCATCTCGAGCGGCACCCCAGAGCGAGCACGTTGGGTTGCAGACACCCTTAGACACTAGCCGTTCACGATCCGATCGCCTCGTTGGCGCGACCGTTAGTGGGCAAGTTCTCGCCGAGGCCGACGGCCCTCGGCCACGAGTCGATCCGCCCGATCTCGGCGACCTCACCGTCCCCGACCTCCAGTTCGTGGAGCTTGCGGGCGGTCACGATGACCCGCGATTCCATGGATGCGGCCGTCAGATTGAACGAGTCGACGGCCTTGCCCAGTTGGGATCCGAGCCGGTCCAGGTGGCTGCCGACCACCCCGAGCCGGGTGTACAGCTCGCGGCCCAGGCGGTGAATGGTCGCGGCCTCACGGGAGAGCGTCTCCTGCCGCCAGGTGTGCGCGATGGTGCGCAGCAGTGCGACAAGGGTGGTCGGGGTGGCCAGGATCACGTTCTTCGCGAAGGCGTGCTCGAGCAACTCGGCGTCGGCGGTGAGCGCGGCGTCCAGGAACGGGTCGCCGGGGACGAACAGCACCACGAACTCCGGGCTCGGATCGAACGAGGCCCAGTAGGCCTTGGCGGAGAGCTGGTCGACGTGTGTGCGCAGCTGTCGGGCGTGCCGGGTGAGGTGACCGTCCCTGATGCGGGGATCCTCTTCCTGTGCCGCGTCCAGGTACGCGGCGAGGGGAACCTTGGCGTCGACCACGATCTGCTTGCCGCCTGCCAGCCGGACCAGCAGGTCCGGTCGGACGCCCTCGCCACTGACCTGGGTGTCGAAGTCGCAGTGTTTGACCATTCCCGCCAGCTCGACCACCCGCTCGAGCTGGATCTCACCCCAACGGCCACGGATCTGCGGGGCGCGCAGCGCGGTGACGAGCTGGCCGGTCTGGGTGGTGAGCAGCTGGGAGGCGCGATGCATGCCCGCGACCTGTTCGGACAGCCCCGCGTACGCGTGCACCCGGCTGCGTTCGACCTGCTGGACCTGGTTTGCGAGCGCGTCGACCGCGTCGTGCAGTGGGCCGACCAGGTGGGAGACCTGTTCGCCGACAGCGCCCGACGTGCGCCGAGCCGAGTCCTCGTTCACCGCGGCGAGGGACTGTCGCAGCGTCCTCTCGTTCTCGCGCAGCGCCGCGAGCTGGGCCTCGGCCCGCGCCGCGTGCTGGCCGGACCGGGAGGCGTGCCAGAGCCAGCCGACGGCGATGCCGAGGCCGAGCGCGACGAGCAGTCCGAAGGCGGTGACGGGGTCCATGGGGCAGATGGTGCACGAGGGCACCGACACGCTCCGCCCTGGAGTGACCTCGGGCGCCCCTCGTGCCCGTGCTCGGCGCGCGTCATCGATCGTGTCGGCGCCGTGATCTACGGTCGGCGCATGCGAATCCTGCACACCTCCGATTGGCACATCGGGCGCACCTTCCACGGCGTGGACCTGCTCGCCGATCAGGCGAGCGCGCTCGAGGCCATCGCGGCCCTTGTCGCGGAGAACGAGGTGGACGTGGTCGTCGTCCCCGGCGACGTGTATGACCGCGCGATCCCCAGCGCGGATGCGGTGACGGTGTGCAACAACGGTTTCGAGGCCATCCGTGCGGCGGGAGCGGTGATCGTCGCCACCTCCGGCAATCACGACTCCCCGGCGCGGCTCGGCGCGGGCTCGGCGTTCTCGGCCGCTGGCGGACTGCACCTGATGACGCGGGTCTCCGAGGTGGACCGTCCGGTGCTGCTCGAGGACGAGCACGGCGAGGTCGCCTTCTACGGCCTGCCGTACCTCGAGCCCGAGACCACGCGGGCGGAGCTCGGCGTGCCGACTGCGCGCTCGCACGCCGAGATCCTGGATGCGGCGATGGCGCGCGTCCGTGCGGATCTCGGGGGCCGCGCCGTCGACGGCAGCCGGCCGCGTGCGGTCCTGCTCGCGCACGCCTTCGTGGTCGGGGCCGAGGCGACCGGCTCTGAACGATCCATCTCAGTCGGCGGGGTCGAGACGGTCTCGGCCTCCGCGTTCGACGGCGTCGATTATGTGGCGCTCGGGCACCTGCACTCGCCGCAGACCCTCACCGATCGGGTGCGCTATTCCGGGTCGCCGCTGCCGTATTCGTTCGGCGAGCGGACCCACCGCAAGGCGGTGTGGATCGCCGATCTGGACGCCGCGGGTCTCGCGGAGGTGCGCCGCGTCGACCTGCCGGTGGTGCGCGGGCTGAGCCAGCTGACCGGCACCGTGGACGAGCTGCTCGACGACGAACGGTTCACCGCCGACGAGGACAACTACGTCTCGGCGATCCTCACCGATCCGGTCCGGCCGGAGGACCCGATGCGCACCCTGCAGACCCGGTTCCCGCACATGGTGCACCTCGAATGGCAGCGACCCGAGGGCAGCGCGAACCTGCACTACGGGGAGCGCGTTCGCGGGCGCAGCGACCTGCAGATCGCCACCAGCTTCCTCACCGATATGCGGGGCGAGCCGACGGCGAGCGAACTGCGCCTGGTCGAGCGCGCGCTGAGCGCCGCGGTCCGCGAGAACGAGCTCGGCGAACCGGCGGCCCTGGAAGAGATCGCGTGAGGCTGCACAGTCTGGAGGTCTCGGCGTTCGGGCCGTTCGGCGACACCGCGACGGTGGACTTCGACGCCCTCGGCGCGGATGGCCTGTTCCTGCTGCACGGCCAGACCGGCGCGGGCAAGACCACGATCCTCGACGCGGTGGCCTTCGCGCTGTACGGCACGGTCCCTGGTGCCCGGCAGCAGGGCAAGCGACTGCTCTCGGATCACGCCGCCGCGGGTTCGGTGCCGAAGGTGGTGCTGGAGGCGACGATCGGAGGCCGCAGGCTCCGCCTGACCCGCAGCCCCGAATACGAACGGGCAAAACTCCGTGGCACCGGTACCACCAAGGAGAACGCGAAGGCGACGCTCACCTGGCTGGACGGTCACGGTCAGAACCTGACCCGCCTCGACGAGATCGGCGAGGAGATCGGCCGGCTGCTCGGCATGAGCGCGGACCAGTTCTTCCAGGTGGTGCTGCTCCCGCAGGGGGAGTTCGCGCGATTCTTGCGCGCGGACACCGACGAGCGGGGTGACCTGCTGGAGCGGCTGTTCGACACCACCCGGTTCGGCACGGTCGAGGACTGGTTCGCCGAACGCAGGCGCGAGAGCGCGGCGACGCTGGAATCCGGACGCAAGTCCGTTGACCTGATGCTCGCTCGCGTCTCCACGGCGGCGGGCATCGAAGCGGGCGCCGACGCCGATCCACTGACATGGGCGCACAAGTTGCGGGCCGACGCGGAGGAGGCCAGGGACACCGCCACCGCGGAACTCGTCGCGGCCAGGGCGGTCGCCGCGCGGGCCACCGCCACGCTCGCCGAGGTGACCCGGATCCGGGGCCTGCAGCAGCGGGCCGCGAAGGCAGCGGCGGAGCTACGCACCCACGCCGAGGGCGCGGACGAGCGGGCAGCGCAGACCGAGGAACTCGCCAGGGCGGTGCGGGCCGCGCCGATCGCCGAGATCCGTGTCGAGGCCGCCGCGGCGGCGGAAACCGCTGCGCGGGAACTGAAGCTGATGGAGACCCTGGCCGGAGGTGTCGGCGCGGTCGACGAGGGCAGGGCGCTGCTGGAGCAGCTGTCCTGGCCCGAGGTCGCCGAGGACCGCGGCGTCATCGCCGCGACGATCCGCGGCTGGACCGACGAGGTCGCGCGGCTCGACGACCTCATCGCCGAATCGCTGGTCGCCGACGCCCTGCAGGAGACCGTGGACCGGCTCGGCGAGCGGCGCCGCGAGCTCGCCTCCGCCGCAGCGGAACTCGAGCTCCGTCGGACCGCGCTGCCCGAGCAGCTACGCGCCGCCGAGGACGATCTCGCCGCGGCGCGGCAGGCGGTCGCGGCGCTGCCCGCCCTCGACGAGGCGCGGGGCAGGGCGGCCGACGTGCAGGGCGCCGCCGTCGCCCTCGCACAGCAGCGACAGCTCCGGGCGGACGCCGCGGACCAGCTGTCGGCGGCGCGGGGCCGACACCAGGACGCGCGCGGCGAGCTGCTCGACCTTCGCGAACGCCGCCTCGCAGGCATGGCGGCCGAGCTCGCGGCCGGACTCGCCGACGGCGAACCGTGTGTGGTGTGCGGTTCGGCCGAGCACCCGAACCCGGCCGAGCCGTCGGAGACGATGGTGACCAGGTCCGACGAGGACGCCGCCCGAGTGTCGGAGCAGCGATTCGCCCAGGAGGTCGATGTCGCGACCGATCGCCTCGCGAAGATCGATCAGGCCATCGAGGTCCTGCTCGAGCGGGGCGGCGACCGCGCCCGGGATCGGCTCGCGGCAGAATTGTCGGCGGCCACCCAGGCGCACGCGGCCGCGCAGGCGTCGGCAGCGCGTGAGCAGGCGCTCTCCGATCGCCTGTCCGGGCTGCGAGCCGAACAGGAAGGCCTGCAGGAACGTTCACGCGTCGCCACGGCCGAACTCGCGACCCTCGACGAGCGGATCGCGGGGTCGGTGCATCAGCTGGAGACCATCAGCAAGCGGATCGCGGAGGCCTCGGGCGTCGACGAGAGCCCGCAGGCGCGCCGCGACCGGCTCGACGCGCTCGCGGCGGCGGTGTCGCGACTGCGAGACCTGCGCGCGCAGGTCACCGCCGCGCAGGAGAGCGCGGAGGCGTTGTCCGCGAAGGTCGCCAGGGCGGCGGCCGAGGCCGGGTTCGAGTCGGTGGACGAGGCGGCCGCGGCCACCAGGGACGAGCGTCGGGTGGCGGCGATCGAGGCCGCGCTCGAGCAGGCGCGGGATCAGCGGGTGCGGGCCGAATCGGTCCTTGCTGAGGCGGAGGTGGCCGCCGTCGCCGGGATGGACCCCGTCGACCCGTCGGTCGCCGAGTCCGAGGTCGAGGGTGCGAACGCGGTGGTGAACTCGGCGATCGCCGTCGCGTCGGAGGCCGACCGCAGGCTGGCGGACCTCGAACGGCTTGTCGCGCAGCTGGCGAAGGAGGTCGGCGCGCTGGCCCCGATGCAGGAGCGGCACGCGGAACTGGCGGGCCTGGCCGAGGTGATCGCCGGGCGGGGACAGAATGCCCGCAAGATGTCGCTGCGGTCCTATGTCCTCGCCGCCAGGCTCGAGGAGGTCGCGATCGCCGCCTCGACCAGGCTGCGCCGGATGTCCGGTGGCCGTTACGAATTCGTGCACGCGGACGGGGCAGGGCCGCGCGGCAAGCGGGGCGGGCTCGGCCTGGACATCCGCGACGACTACACCGGGGTGGTGCGCTCGGCGAAGACCCTCTCGGGCGGCGAATCATTCCTCGCATCGCTGTCGCTGGCGTTGGGTCTGGCCGACGTCGTCGCCGCGGAGTCGGGAGGCCTTGTGCTCGACACCATGTTCATCGACGAGGGATTCGGCACCCTCGACTCCGACGCGCTGGAGTCGGTGATGGGGGTCCTCGACGAGCTCCGTGCGGGCGGACGGGTGGTCGGCATCGTCAGCCATGTCGACGAGATGCGGCAGCGGATCCCGAGCCGGCTGCACGTGATCCGCGGGCGGTCCGGGTCGAGCGTGGAGGTCGTCGCGGGATAGTGCGGGCCGGGCGCGCCTGCGTCAGTCCGCGGTCGCGAGATCGCCTGGCTCGGCGGCGGGCACCGCCTCGCTCACCACCTCGGTCTCGGTCCCGGCGTCGGGGTCCCGATCGTCCAGCTTCAGGTCGACCTGCTCGCCGATGTAGCGGATCACCACGGCCACCACGGCCGCGACCGGGACGGCGAGGAACGCGCCGACGATCCCGAACATGGAGCCGCCCGCGGTCACCGCGAGCAGCACGATCACCGCGTGCAGCTTCATGGTGCGGCTCTGCAGCACCGGCTGGAGCACGTTGCCCTCGAGCTGCTGCACCGCGATCACGATGACCAGGACGATCAGCGCGGTCGTCCAGCCCTTCGCGACGAGCGCGACCAGGACGGCGAGGGCGCCCGCGACGAAGGCACCGACGATCGGGATGAAACCGGCGATGAAGGTGAGCAGGGCGAGCATCGGGGCCAGCGGCACGCCCAGGATGATCAGGCCGAGGCCGATGAAGAAGGCGTCGACGAAGCTGACCAGCGCCTGGGTGCGGATGAATCCGCCGAGGGTGTCCCAGATCCGGACGGACACCTCCTCGAAGTGCCGTCCGGCGCGACCGCCGGTGACGCTGTGCAGCCACGGCAGGAAGCGCGGCCCGTCCTTGATGAAGAAGAACGCGAGCACCAGCACCAGCGTGAGCGTCACGAGCATGGAACCGGCCGCGCTGACGCCGCTGAACACGCCGGTCGCGATGGCCTGAGCACTGGTCTGCAATTTGTGGATGATCGCCTGGACCGCGGAGTCGATCTGATCGTCCTGCAGGTTGATCGGCGGGCCCTTGATCCACTCCTGCACCTGCGTGATGCCCTGGCTGGCCTTGTTCGCGAGCTCGGGCGCCTGGTCGACCACCGAGGGCACGATCAGCGCGATGATCCCGCCGAAGAAGCCGAGGAACGCGATCAGGGTGATGCCTGCCGCCGCCCCAGGGGGCACGCCGCGAGAGGTCATCGCGCGGGTGGGCGGCCACAACACCGTCGAGACCACGATCGCCAGCAGAACCGGCAGGACCGCGACCCACAGGACGCCGAGCAGGGTCCACACCACCCAGCCGCCCGCGGCGATGAGCACCAGGCACAGCGACCACTTGGCGAGCCACATGCCGCCCATGCCGAGTATCTCGCCGCGGTCGCGGGGGTGGTGCTGACGCGGCTCGGTCGGCGGCGCGGTGGGCTGATCGCTCACGGTCGGTCCTTCCTGGCGGTGATGGACCGAATCTACCGTGCGTGCTCCTCGTGTGAGATCAGCCAGCGCTTGGCGGGCAGGCCCCAGCGGAACCCGCCGAGCGTGCCGTCGGTGCGCAGCACCCGGTGGCAGGGCACGAACAGCGCGGCGGCGTTGCGGGCGCAGGCCGACGCCGCTCCGCGCACCGCGGCGGGACGTCCTGAGCGGCCGGCGAACTCGGTGTAGGTGATCGGGTCCCCGGCGGGCACGGTGCGCAGCACATCCCAGGCGTGCACCAGGAATTCGCCCGACTGTTGCCGGACGGTGATCGAATCGATGCTGGTCAGTTCGCCGCGGTGGTAGTCGGCGACGGCGCGGGTGACGGCGCCGAGATCGCAGAGCCGGGTGAGCGCGGTGGGACGCAGGCTCGGGTGGATCAGTGCCCGCAGCTCCTCGGGGTCGTCCGTCCATCCCGACGCCAGAACCGCGCCGTCGTCGTCGACGAGGGCGGTGAACGGGCCGATCGGGGTCGTGGTGGTGGCGTACTGGGCGATCATTTCTTGTCCTCCGTATCGGGGGTCGGTGTGGGATCGAGCGCACCGCGCGCGGCAAGTGCGTTACGCCACAGGTGCATTGATGCGTACGAGCGCCAGGGGGTCCAGCGCGAGGAGTCGGTCAGGTCGGCGCCCGTCGCCTGTGCGCCCTGGCGGACGACGAGGTCCGTGTCGAGCAGCACGTCGGGGTCCGCGAGGGTGCGCATCACCACGTAGTCGGCCGTCCACGGTCCGATGCCCTTGTACGACAACAGATCCGCGCGCAGATCCTCGGCGGTGCGGCCTGCGTGCAGGGTCAGGGTGCCCGCGGCGAGCGCCTCAGCGACCCCGATGACGGCGTCGATCCGGCGGGCGGGACCGGTGAGCACCTCGCGGCCGCGCGCGGCGATGACGTCGGTGCCGGGGAAGCTGTGGGTCAGGTGCGGGTCGTCGACCGGGGCGCCGAGCGCGGCCACCAGGCGGGCGGTCTGGGTGGACGCCGCGGCCAGTGAGATCTGTTGCCCGATCATCGTGCGCAGCAGGAGTTCGTCCGCGTCGATGCTGCCCGGTACCCGGATGCCGGGGGCTGCCCGGACGCTCGTCGCCAGCGCGGGATCCACGGCGAGGGCGCCGTCCACCGCCTCGGGGTCCGCGTCCAGGTCCAGGAGATGTCGCAGTCTGGCGACGGCGGGCGCGAGGTCGCGCATGTCCCGCAGGGTGAGCTCGGCCCGCACGTACTCGGGCAGGACACGCAGCGCGACCACCCCGCAGCCGCGGGGGAGTCGGAGCGTTCGCCGGTACTCGCCGTCGGACCAGCGCTCCATGCCTGCGACGGCGTGCCCGGACAGGAACCAGGCCAGCCAGCCGGCGTCGAGGGGTTTGCGGTAGGGCAGTCGCAACGACACCGTGCCCTTGGCGGGCGGTGCGTCGGCGCGTTTGGCGGCCTCGGTGCGCATCGTCGAGGGGGCAACCGCGAACACCTCGCGGACCGTGTCGTTGAACTGCCGGATGCTCGAGAATCCCGCGGCGAAGGCGATGTCCGACATCGGCATGGCCGTGGTCTGGATCAGCAATCGGGCGGTGTGCGCGCGATGTGCCCGGGCGAGGGCGAGCGGTCCTGCGCCGAGTTCCGCGGTCAACGCCCTGGTGAGGTGCCGCGACGAGTACCCGAGGGAGGCGGACAGCGATTCCACCCCGCCGCGCTCGACGGCACCGTCGGAGATCAGCCGCATTGCGCGGGCTGCGAGATCCGAGCGCACGTTCCACAGCGGCGAACCGGGCGCGGCGTCGGGCAGGCACCGGCGGCAGGCGCGGTACCCGGCCTGCTGGGCGGCGGCCGCGGTCGGCAGAAAGCTGACGTTGCCCGGCTTCGGAGTGATCGCCGGGCAGGAGGGCCTGCAGTAGATGCCCGTGGTCCGCACCGCGGTGATGAACTGCCCGTCGAAGCGGGCGTCGCGGGAGGACACGGCGCGGTAGCAGCGGTCGAAGTCGAGATGCGGTGCGGTCACAGTCACCACTGTGGCAGCGCGCCCGCGGCCGCGCTAGCGGAAATCGGACATCACTGTCTGGCGTCGAGTGTGCACCTGGGGTCGCATCGCCCGAGAGCGAGCGACATTCCCCCGAGCACTTCGTGCAGGGAGGTGCCCCAGGTGCACACTCGACGGATCAGGCGCCGCGGGTACGGACCTCGTAGTCGCCGGTGGCGCATCCGGTCATCAGCGAGCCCTCGCCGAGCGGGGTGAAGGCGACGTCCTCGACCCCGACCGTGTCGACGGCCGAGGCGCCTGCGTCGACCCGGCTCGGGAACCAGACCTCGAGCCGGCAGCCGCCGTCGCCCGCGGTACCGGTCAGCTCCAGCTGGTCACCCTCGGCCGCGAGGTGGGTGATCCGCCCGGGCGCGAATCGCGGGTAGGCGCGGGTGAGCTCGTCGATCAGCGCGGTGTTCCGCGGGGCGTCTTCCCCGGTGCTGCACAGCACCGGCATCAGCCCGTCGCCCAGTTCCTGGATGCCGTTCTGCGGGTCCCCGCAGGCCTGCTTCCACACCCAGAAGGCGCCGCCCTGGATGCGCGCGTCCTGCTCGTCTGCGAAGCGGGCGGCCTTGTCGACACGCCCGTCGCCCCAATAGCCGTACTCGCCGGTCCAGACCGGGATGCCGCCGTACTTGTGCGCCACCCGGTCGGCGAGGGTGAAGCCGCGTTCGATGCTGACGATCGTCGGCAGGCCGAGCGAGGCGTCCATCGTGATGGACTCGGCGTAGAGGTGCGGGGAGAAGACGATGTTGGTGTCGTCGGTGAAGCCGGCCGGGGGGCCGCTGTCGAACCCGAGGCCGGACCACAGGATGCTCGGCTCGAAGTAGACGATCTGCTCGGCGCCCGCCTCGCGGATGGCGTCGATGGTCCGGTCGTAGAAGCGGCCGAGCAGCAGCGACGAGGTGAGCGGCGCGGTCTCGCCGAAGTTCGGTTCGTTCAGCAGGTCGTACCCGGCGACGGCATCCTCGTCCTTGAACTCGCCCGCGAGCATCGCCCAGGCCTGGACCAGCTGTTCCTGCACGCCGTCGGTGTCGTAGTAGAAGTTGTTGAACGCGCGGCCGCCGGCGGGCGAGATGTCGCGCCCGGTGAACTGGCAGCGCGGTGCGCCGTCGGTGATCGTGGCCCACTCGGGCGCGCCGTCGTAGCCCCACATGGGCGAGGTGCCCGGCCTGCAGCTGACGTCATCGGGGGATGGGGCGTTCGACCAGCCGTCCTGATGCATGTCGAGCACGGTGTAGAGGCCGTGCGCCTTGGCCTGCGCGACGGCGACCCGGATCTGGTCGACATAGGCCTCGTCGTAGCGGCCGCGTTCCGGCTCGAGGGCCGACCAGGACAACGCGAGCCGGACCACGTTGAACCCGTGATCGGCGATACCGGCGAAGTCCGCGTCGGTCAGGGGCAGGGTCGAGGGGACCTCGGGCCGCGGCGCGTAAAAGTCGACGAGCTGGTTGACGTTGACGCCGCGCAGCAGCACCTCGCGGCCGGCCGCATCGGCGATGACCTCACCCGAGACACTCAGGGGCAGCAGGGTTCCCGCCTCGACGGAGTCGAGGGGCGCAGGCGACACGGGCTGCGCATCGGGGCGTGCCAGGAACGGGACGGTCACCGCGACGGCGGCCAACGTCACCGCTCCCGCCCGCAGGGCCGGGCGGGGGATCGGCGACGGCTGGGTCGCCTGCCGCCGCGACCAGACCGCCGCGAGTCCGACGATCCATCCCGTGCAGGCGCCGTAGGCGACGCCGTCCGCGAGCCGGATGTACCCGCCCATCAGCGGCCAGAGGTCGCCCGCGAAACCGTCGTCGGAGACCATCCCGACGATCGATGCGGCGACGGCGAGCAGCGCGCCCGCGCCCATCGCCGCGAACCATCCGGCGAGGAAGGTGGCCGCGGTCCCGCCCGTCACCCGGCGGCCGAGCACCCGCTGGCAGCCGATGGCGCCGAGGACGAGTACGGCGATCCCGCCGACGGTCGCGAGTACGCCGTTGAGGACGTTGGGCGCCGGCATCCACCGGTCGTAGGGGGCGCCCGCCCACCACTGTCCCGCCAGGAGCGGGGCGACGGCGCCGAAGATCAGCGCTCCTGCCCACACCGACGGCGCGTCGTCCGATGCGTCGGCCACGCTGCGGCGGCGGCCCGCGATCGCGACGACGCCCGCGACGATCAGTCCGGCGGGAATCGCCTTTGCGAGGGCGAACCCGCTGCCCCACGCCGCGGTCCCGAGGTCGCCCACCGCCACCAACGACATCGCGAACTTCGCCAGGAGCACGGCGAGCACGACGCTTCCTGTGGTGGCCGCGAACAGCCAGCGGGACCCGGCGATCGACCGAACCGCCCACCAGGTGACGCCGAGCAGCACCGGCAGGTAGACGACGAACGGCGCGATCTGCCAGGGCGCCCGGATCGGCCACAGGTCCGCGCCGGTCCAGCCGAGCAGGCTCAGCAGGCCGCTCGGATCCGCGGCGGCCTGGACGATCACCAGCACACCCAGGGCCAGGGTCGCGATCCAGGCAAGACGATTCGAAGACATCCGACACATTCCGTTCACTCAGGAGTTCTCGGAATCCTAAGTGCCTGCGCTTCTGCTCGCGCCCGAAACTGGACGATTGTCCGAATCGCGGGACCGGACCCCGGCCGAGCGTGCACCTGCCGTCGCTTCGGCCCAGGAGGGACGGCAACAACTGCACGCTCGGCGGTCAGTAGCAGCGGGCACCGGCGTGGAGAAAGGCTGCCGGGGGGCCGGTCCGCCGAAAATGCCCAGAGCCTCGCGGAACGTGAACTAGTCTCGGAAAACCTACTTCGCGGTATGTTCCGACCTCGGGAGAGCCATGAGTGCTCGCACCGCCCGCGCGCCGTCGCGGTCCTCCGTTCTCCGGAGGTGCCTGCCCGCGCTGGCCGCCGTCGTGCTGGGGCTGGCGGTGGCGGGACCGAGCACGCCTGCGCCCGCCGCCGCGTCCGAGGCGGACACCTACCTGAACCTGCCCCTGGTCAACCGCGATGCCGCGCACGGACCGGGCGGGGTGAACCCGGCACTGCCGACCGATCGCGGCGTGCTCGCGCGGCTGCTCGACCAGGCCAGGGCGTCCGGTGCGGCGCCGAGCTCATATGCGGCGTTGCTCTACCAGTACTGGCTGGCCGATGTCACCGCCGAGGCCGGCATCGACCTGGCGCGGTGGGATCCCCGCACCGGGGTGGAGGCGAACCGGGAGAACCTGATCCGGTCGTACCGGTACTACGAGCACCTGCAGTTGCAGCACCGCGAGTTGCAGTGGGCGGGCATGGCCGGGCAGGTCGGCGCCGACTTCGGCGGCGGGCTCATCGATTTCGAGCTGATCACCAACATCTACGACTTTCCACAGCTGCAACAGACCACGCGCGCCATCGTCGCGTCGGCGACCGAGGTCGCGGGACCGCAGATCGTCGACCTGCTCCCGAAGGGGTTGCGCGCGTTGGCCGGTGCAGGCGCCACGGTCACCGGCGACGACCTGCACCACATCCTGGGCATGATCCTGGTGATGCAGAAGAACATCTTCTCGGATCTGATGCCGATGCACCGCGCGTACGTCACCGAGGGCCTGCCCGCACTCGAGGAGATGCGCGCGGCGGGGCTGTTCGGGCAGGACGTGATGGACGCGTGGCGCGACATCGCCTCGACGGATGCGGACCGGATCGCCCGTGGCAACGTGGCCCTGCTGCGTCGCGAACAGGGCGTGATCATCCGGGAACAATGGGACGACGTGCGGGCCTACAAGGGCGACGTCGGCGAGGCCGTCAGCTACCTGTCCACGGTCGCAGGGTCACCCTCGGTCGCAGGCGTGCTGCCGCCGCGCTCGTTCCGTCCCATCGAGATCACCACCACCCTGCCGGACGGCCGGACCGCGACCCTGACGACGCCGCTGCCGAGCTGGAACTGGTCGGTCTACGAGGAGCGGTGGGACTACATCACCACCCAGTTGCTGCCCAGGTACAAGGCGACGGTGGAAGACGACTGGCCGCGGCTCGAGGCGGAGCTCCACACCCCGTACGAGATCCAGATCGAGAGCCACCGGCCGTTGATGAACATTCCGCAGATCCTGCAATCGGCCCTCCAGAACACGAAAGTGACGGTGTCCTGATGTCGACCGATCCGCGCCATCATCGTCCCCGCATCGGCGGGGTGCGCTCGCTCTCGGCAGCCGCCGCGGCCGTCGTCCTCGCGATCCTGTCGCCGGGTGTCGGTGCGGCGCAGGCACCCCCGCCGCCGCCCGTCGCGGTCGACACGCCCGCGCTGCAGGGCGAGGTGTTCAATCCGTTCGTCGAGGGCGCGTTCGAGGGCGGGGAGTTCGGCACCCGCGACGAGATCCTCGGCGCGCTGCGGCCGAACGATCCGTTCTACGTCGAGCCGCCGCTCACCGGTGCCGAGAAGCCGGGCACCCTCCTCAAGGCCAAGCGGGTCGAGGTGATGTTCACCGGCTTCAAGCCGGCAAACCTCGAGGCGTACAAGATCATGTACGTCACCACGGGGAACGACGGGGTGACCCCGACGATCAGCACCGGGTTCGTGATGATCCCGATCGACGGCGTGCCCGCGTCGGAGAAGAAGGTCATCGGGTACCAGGAGGCCAACGACAGCGTCGGCGCCTACTGTCACCCCAGCACCCAGTGGACGGGCGGTGACGCCCTCGACGGCGCCTCGTGGTCCGCGCTCGGGCCGCTCGCGCTGATGTTCGGCAGGGGATACGCCGTCGTGATCTCCGATGTCGGCAACGATGCCGACCCCGATCCGCACGGCGTCTTCGCGGCGAAGTTCGCAGGCCATGCCCAGCTCGACGCGCTGCGCGCGGCCACCTCGGGCGGCGGGACGGGGCTGAGCCCGCAGGCCCCCATCGCGCTGTTCGGCGTCGCGGGCGGCGGAGTCGGCGCGGCCTCCGCGGCGGAGATGCAGGCCGGCTACGCACCCGAGCTGAACGTCAAATCGACTGTCCTCGAGGGCATGGTCATCGATCAGCGGAACTTCATGCGGACCGCGGACGGCTCGGTCGGTTCGGGGTTCGCCTTCGCGACCCTGCTCGGGCTCGAGCCCTGGTATCCGGAGATGCGGATCAACGACAAGCTCAACCCGGTCGGCAGGGCGCTGGCGGACGAGTACCGCGTGCAGTGTCAGATGCCGTCCTACTTCACGGCGCCCTTCGTGCCGCTCCGGCTGCTGTTCTCCAGCGGTCAGAGTCCCGCCGACATCCCCGAGTTCCAGCATGTCTACGACGACAACAGGCTCGGCGGCCAGGCGCCGAGATCCAAGGTGCTGATCTCCTCGTGTGGCAAGGACGACTCGCCCATGTCCCTTGTGCCCGCACAGGATTCCCGTGACCTCGCGGCCCGCTACCGGGCCGGTGGTACCGACGTCACCTATGCGCCGAGCGACTGCAACCTGAACCGGCTGTTCGCCGACCCCTACGGGTGGGGGACCGACCTGTTCGGCATGCAGACGATCGACTGGATCGACAGGAACTTCGCGGACTGACGCGCGGCGCCGGCCGCGCGGTCAGAATCGGGCGGCGTCCGCGTCGATCCAGTCGCTGCGCCAGCCCGCGGGCGGGTCCTCGAGCAACTCGCCCGACTGCAGCCACTCATAAAGATCCGCATAGGTTTTCGTGGTGAACGCGTCGACGCGCCGATTGAGCATGGACGGCCGCAGCTCGTCGAAGCCGTCCAGGCCCATCGAGGCGATCAGCTGCTTCGCGCTGGCCACCGTCGACTTCTGGAACCGGTACACCCGGGCCGACTTGTCCGGCACGTCGATCGACTTCGAACGGGAGCGGTCCTGCGTCGCGACCCCGACCGGGCAGTGGTTGGTGTGGCAGGCCTGGGCCTGGATGCAGCCGACCGCGAACATCATCGCTCGGGCCGCCAAGGTGAAGTCGGCGCCCTGGATGATGCGCTTGACGATGTCGGTGCCGCTGGCGACCTTGCCGGAGGCGCCGACCCTGATCCGGTCACGCAGGCCCGCGCCGACCAGTGCGTTGTGCACGAGCATCAGGCCCTCGGTCAGCGGCATGCCCATGTGATCCTCGAATTCGACGGGGGCGGCGCCGGTTCCGCCCTCCGAGCCGTCCACGATGATGAAGTCCGGCGAGGTCCCGGCTTCCAGCATGGCCTTGCAGATGCCGAGGAACTCCGAGCGCGAGCCAACACAGAGCTTGAACCCGACGGGCTTGCCTCCGGAGAGGCTACGCAGCGTCGTGATGAACTCGATCAGCCCGGCGGGGGTGTCGAAGGCGCTGTGTGCGGGCGGCGAGATCACGGTGACCCCCACCGGGACGCCGCGGGTGTCGGCGATCTCCTGGCTCACCTTCGCGCCCGGCAGCACGCCGCCCAGGCCGGGCTTGGCGCCCTGGGACAGCTTGATCGAGATCGCCTTGACCTGGGGGTCGACGGCCTTACCTGCGAAGACCTGCGGATCGAATCGTCCGTCCGCCGTGCGACATCCGAAGTAGCCGGAGCCGATCTCCCAGATCAGGTCGCCGCCGTGCTTGCGGTGGTAGGGGCTGATGCCACCCTCGCCGGTGTCGTGGGCGAATCCGCCGCGTGCGGCGCCAGCGTTCATCGCCTCGACCGCGTTGGCGGACAGCGAGCCGAAGCTCATCGCGGAGACGTTGAGCAGCGCGATGTCGTACGGCTGGGTGCAGTCGGGCCCGCCGAGCCGCACCGTCGGGGTCGCCTCGGGGGCGTGCCGTGCCCGCAGCGAGTGCGCCATGAACTCGTACCCGGGCGCGTGTACGTCGCGTTCGGTGCCGAAGGGCTCGTCGTCCTTGGTGCCCTTGGCGCGTTCGTACACGAGATCGCGGGTCTCACGATCGAACGGCGTTCCATCGGTGGATGATTCGATGAAGTACTGCTGGATCTCGGGGCGGATCTTCTCGAGCATGAACCGGGCGTGCCCGAGGATGGGGTAGTTGCGCAGGATGCTGTGCCGGCGCTGGAGCAGATCCCAGGTGCCAAGGCCCGCGAGCGCCACGAGGATGGCGGCGAGAATCGCGATGACGACCCGCCATCCGGATCCCATGCCGAGGGCGAGCGCCAGTGCCGCGAGTCCGGCGAGCCACACTCCGGCAACGATCAGCCATCTCACCACGGTGCATCCTTTTCGTGTCACGTCCATTGCCGGTCGGGTCGACCGAGTGTTGCACCCGGCGTGCGGGGCGCCGAAAACGACACGGCGGCCCCGGAAATGAGATCCGGGACCGCCGTGTCGGGTGGAGCGGGTGTACTACGCCGGGATGGTCAGAACCTGGCCGACGTTGATGGCGTCCGGGTTCGGGATGCCGTTGGCGTCGGCGATGCGCTGGTACTGGTTGCCGTCGCCGTAGAAGTGGGTGGCGAGGTCCCAGAGGGTGTCGCCGGGGGCGACGGTGTGAGTGCGCGGGGCCGGGGGCGCCGGCGGGGCCTCGGCGGCGGCCGGGGCGACGGGGGCGGGCTCGGGCTCCGGCTCGGCCACGACCTCGACGGCAGTGTCCGAGGCCCAGACGGCCTTGTCGCCCGCGTACAGCACCACGTTGCGGTCGTCCTGGACGACCAGCTTGACGTCGGAGTTACCCGAGGTCTCGGAGGCCCACACGGCGTCGTTGCCTTCGGTGTACAGCACGAAGTTGCCGTCGTCCTGCAGGTCGGCCTTGACTGCGCTCTTGCCGTTGGTCTTGCTGGCCCACACAGCGTTGCCGCCCTCGCTGAGCACGAGGTTGCCGTCGTCCTGCAGCGTCAGCGCGTAGGCGCCGTTGTTGGAGGTGATCGACTGTCCGGCCGTGAGGCTCGAACCGGCCTGCAAGGTGTCCGCCACGTTGTTCCCCTTTCAGAGGTGATCGTCGGTGAAGCGCTTGTAGTGCTGATCCACACGGGGACCGCATGATCCAGCCCTCGGCGTGCTCACAGAGCGTACGCGGCGCGAAAGAGTTTCGCTGGGGCTGAACGGCGATCTGAACATAGTCTGAACAATGTGACGCGCTGGGAGAACGAACGTAACGAAGAGCAATCACGCGCCTATATCCGGCGTTTCGAGGAGTTGGCGGCGCAGGGCGTGGATCTGCACGGGGAGGCCCGGATGGTCGATGCCGTGATCGCGCCGGGTTCGCGGGTACTCGACGCCGGATGTGGCACCGGGCGTGTCGGCGTCGAATTGTCCAGGCGCGGTCACCATGTCACGGCGGTCGACTTGGATCCGGTGTTGGTGGAGGCCGCGCGGACGCACCCGGAACTGACCGTGCACCGGGCGGACCTCGCCGAACTCGACCTGCCGGGCGAGGTGTTCGACGCGATCATCGCGGCCGGGAACGTGCTGATCTTCCTCGAACCAGGGACGGAACGGACTGTGCTGCAACGGTTTGCCGCGCACCTGGCCGACGGCGGGGTGTTGGTGACCGGGTTCGCCACCGACTACCGGTACACGGTCCGCGACTTCGACGCGGACCTGGAGTCGGCCGGGCTGGTGCTCGAGCAGCGTTTCGCGACGTGGGATCTGAGGCCCTGGCGGCCGGACGCGACGTGGGCGGTGACGGTCGCGCGCAAGCGAGGGTAGCGGCCGCCTCAGACCCAACAGGCTATGGCGATTGGCCCGGCGAACGGAATGAAGGCCAAGGGCGAGCAGGTCAGCGCGGCACCCAAGGGGCCCTGCTGTGGGTTGAGGTATGCGGGCTGGACGGGCGCGGGGATCGGCGATGCCGGTCCGGCGGCGGCGATGGCAGGGCCGAACGCGATCACCGGCACCGTGGCCGCGGCCACTATCGCTGCGCGGAGTGAATTTCTGGTCATGGTGATCCTCCTGGTGGCGGCGTGGCGCACCGCGCGGTTCCGGGGTGCCCTCGGATTGCGCTCTTCTCATTGTGAGCGCCGGGAGACCGCATGTCACGGCCGTGGGCTACTCGTTTTGCCCGCCTTCGCTGAGCCATGGGTGCAGGCCCGCAGTCCGGGCCTGCACTGACGACAGGGCGACGACTCGCTCGGATAGGGTGCTTGCGCTGTATCCGACTGACTTTCTGGGGGGACCATGTCCGAGACCGATCTTGCGAGCGCGCCCACGTCCTCGGCGGCGCCGTCTTATCCGCAGCCCGCGTACCCGTCCTATCCGCAGCACGCGCAGGCCCCGCAGCCGATGCAAGCCCCTGTCCAGTACGGGCCTCCGGTTCCCGGCGCTGTGCCCGCGCCGCCGCCGTCGAACGCGGGCTGGGCGGTGGCCGCGGTCGTCTTCTTCTGGCCGCTGGCGTTCGCCGCGTTCAACCACTCGTCCTCGGTGTACCCGAGGTGGGCGCTCGGTGACTACCAGGGTGCCCAGTACGCCTCCGACCGCACCAAGCAGCTCGGCCAGATCGCGCTGTGGCTGGCTATCGGCCTGGGGGTGCTGTACGTCATCCTCTTCGCGGTGATCTTCGCCGCCGGGATCAGCAGCGTCGAGGACAGCACCAGCGGGTACTGATCCGCAGGTCTACGGACCGGTGTGTGCAGGGCGCCCACCCCGGTCCGTAGACTCTGGAGACCGTGAGCCTTACCCTCGGAATCGTCGGACTGCCCAACGTCGGCAAGTCCACCCTCTTCAACGCGCTGACCAACAATGACGTGCTGGCCGCGAACTACCCGTTCGCGACCATCGAGCCCAACGTCGGCATGGTCGAGCTGCCCGATCCGCGGCTGGTCAGGCTCGCCGAGATCTTCGGCTCCGAGCGGATCCTGCCCGCGACGGTCTCGTTCGTCGACATCGCCGGCATCGTGAAGGGCGCGTCCGAGGGTGCAGGCCTTGGCAACAAGTTCCTGGCCAACATCCGCGAGGCCGACGCCATCTGCCAGGTGGTTCGTGTGTTCGCCGATGACGACGTGGTGCACGTCGACGGCCGCGTCGACCCGGCCTCGGACATCGAGGTGATCGAGACCGAGCTCGTCATCGCCGACATGCAGACCCTCGAGAAGGCCCTGCCGCGGCTGGACAAGGAAGCGCGCAAGAACAAGGAGCTCAAGCCGCTGCACGACGAGGCGGTCAAGGCCCAGGCGTTCCTCGACGAGGGCAAGACCCTCTTCAGCGTCAAGGACAAGCTGGACTTCGGGCTGCTGCGTGAGCTGAGCCTGCTCACCACCAAGCCGTTCCTTTACGTCTTCAACGCGGACGAGGCGGTGCTCACCGACGAGGCGAAGGTCGCCGAGTTGCGGGCGTCGGTCGCCCCCGCGGACGCGGTGTTCCTCGACGCGAAGGTCGAGCAGGAGCTGCTCGAGCTGGACGAGGAGGACCGCCAGGAGATGCTCGACTCGATCGGTCAGTCCGAGCCCGGCCTGCACGCGCTCGCCCGGACCGGCTTCCACACCCTCGGGCTGCAGACCTACCTCACCGCCGGCCCCAAGGAGTCGCGCGCCTGGACCATCCACAAGGGCGACACCGCCCCGCAGGCGGCAGGCGTCATCCACACCGACTTCGAGCGCGGCTTCATCAAGGCAGAGATCGTGTCCTTCGCCGACCTGGACGAGGCGGGTTCGATGGCCGCGGCCAAGGCCGCAGGCAAGGTGCGCATGGAGGGCAAGGAGTACGTGATGGCCGACGGTGACGTGGTGGAGTTCCGCTTCAACGTCTAGCGTCATCAACGGACTGCGTGGTATCCCTGGTCGCTAGGTAACCTGCCTGGGCAGTACAGGTAGGTGGAGGTCGCGACGGTCTGGGCGGCATCTGTGTGCCGCCGGCGTTGGCCGAGGCGATCACGCCGTTTCAGTTCGCATGACGGACCAGTCCATCCCGTCGACGTATCGCGCGCTGAACGAGCGCGACTCGGCGCTGCCGGAGCGTTTCGGAATGGCGATTGGAAGACAGGTGAACTCTGTGTCGACGTACTCCTACTTCCCCTCGCAGCGGGAGGGGCTTGTGAAGTCCATCCTGCTCGACGCGAACGTGACGGGACACCTGGACACGATCGCCCGAAAGGGCTCCTTGTACACGGACAGTGCCATCCGGCAACGTATCGCCGATCTGATCGAACGCTTGGACGAGAACGTCCGCATAATGCCGGGCCTGGGTGCGGCTGAGAGCGCCATGCGTCGGACGGAAGAGGTGCGGGAGGTCTCGAACTATCATCGGCGGAGCCTGAACGCTTTGCGCTTGCTCGGTGATGATCGGTCAGTGCTCCGTGCATGGCTGGATGGGAACGAAGTCTCTCCTGTCGCAGCTGCCCAGTCGGATGGTGAGGCGGATGTGAACGAGGTCATCTCCGATGACCTCAGGACAGTGCGGCAGAACTTTGTCGTTCCCTCGTATGCCTTGGTGCTCAAGGCATATCAACTCTATCTGCAGAAACGCGACTCGGTGGGGGCGTTCGGTGAGCTCGACAGCTTCGCGGGAGAACTCTACGGCCGCGGTTCACGTGAGATCGTGCTCGGCGCTCTTCTGCTGGCCGGGAACTCGAGGGGGCGTCAGATGGCTTTGAGCATCATGAAGTTGCAGGACGAGACGGGGCTTGAAAAGACGTTGGATCGACTTTGGAATACAAGCTTTGACCTCACCTACTCGCGGATGGCAACGCAGCCGTGGGCACCTGAGTTCGGTCAGTTCGTACCGCAACCGGTTGCCTTTGTCACCGACGACAAGCGTCTCGGTGAGTTTCTCGAGATGATCGAACCGATGGGATCAGTTCCGCACCAGCGAGGTGGGCGGGTATCCGCCAGTGCGTTCCCAATCGCGGAACTCGTTCGCGACGATCTTACCCGTCGGGTGGCCGAGATCGTGGCCCGTAGCGGGAACGAGTTGCTGCGCAACAAACTCGATATTTCGGACATGCAAAGGATTCGACGTTACAAAGCTCGAAAGTACTCGACAGATCTGGAAGGTTGGTTCGCTGCCAGGTATTCGTGATGACGCACGGGTCTGCTGATGTTCTCGGCGCCGGATGCTCGTGGTGCACGCTTCTCGCGTGGGAGGTCCGAGCCGGTCACGGGCGTTCGTTCCGGGAGGCCTTCTCGACGATTCCGGCGATTCGTTTGGTCTTGGTCGCCGGTTGTTTGGCGAACGCGATCTGGCTGAGCGCGAACTTGCGGACACTCGGCGGCCATGCGTCCCAGTGGCCACGGGCTTGCGGGTCGGCGTCGAGGGCGGCGGCGAGTTCCGGTGACTCGACGAGTGCCTAGGCGTCGCCGAGCAGGGTCCACAGACCGCGCTGTTTGGCGTCGTCGATGACGGCCTGTCCGGCCGGCTGCATCCGTCCCTCGGCGAGCAGGTCGGTCACGCGCGCCTTGTTGGACGCGGCCCACGCGCTGTTGCGGCCGCGTCGGGTGAACCACATGCCCCGCCGCTGTTCGTCGATGGTCCGGGTGTGCCGTCGACCCATCCCCAGCAGAGCGCCTCACGCACCACCTGGTCGTAGTCGAGAGGTGTGTTGCCGGACTCCTTGCGCCAGAACACAAGTCAGACGCCGTCGGAGTCGTCGTGATTGTCGCGCAGCGACGCATGCCACTCGTCGAGGGATCCGGGATGCAGGTGTTCGGCGTTCGGGTTGGCCATAGCGTCAAGGCTAAGCGCTGGCTGTCACGCGTCCGCAGAACTCGGTGCAGGGGGAGCGATGCTGACTCTCTGGCGGCGGTGGTGGCTACCATCGTCGCCGCCGGGTGATTCGCTCGGTTCCGTCCTGATCTGGAGGTGGCGCCGTGAGCGTGGTATCGAACAACCCCAACGTGATTCCGCCCTACGCAGTTCTTCCCGACCTCCTTGTCGAGGAGGACGGCCGTGCCGAGCTGACTCAGCAGATCTGGGATCAGCTGGTCACCGGCCGCGACGACGTCGACGACTTCATCGACACCTACGGCGAGGACTACGACCTCACCGACGACCAGCTCGCCGCGGCGTTCGACGCGCTCCGCACCGTTCGGCTGCGGCAGCAGGCAGAGATCGGTGCGTACACCTCCCGGACGATCGCCGCGTTCGACGAGCTGAATGCTCACGGCGTCGTCGCCCGCGCGGCTTTCTCCTACTGCGGAACCTGTGCGTCCGGGGAGATCTGGGGGCGACCGCGACGACAGCCGCCACTGGATGGGATACGTCTACTTTCACCAGCAGGACACCGAGAATCTCGTGGCGGATGGCCAGACCTACGTCGGCTACGGCGCGTTTCCTCCGGAGGACTTCGACGAGGACACCTACGACGCGCTCAGTGAGGCCGCGAAGGAAGACATCTACCGCGCCGAGGTGACGCGCCTGCTCGACGACGTGATGTTCCCGGTGCTCCGACGGCACGGTATCGAGCCGGAATGGAATCGCGAGCTGGGGCACGCGGGTGCTGCTCACGAATGCCGGCGAGCCGCCCGCTCAGCGCCCCGCCGGTGCCTCGCTCAAGGTCCGGCGGGTGACGAACCGTCGCGGCATCCCGGACAGCGGATCGGTGAATTCCAGTTCCCGCGCGAGCAATTGGAGCGGGAGGGAATGATCGTCCGGCGCCTCGGGAAGCAGGTCGGGATACAACGGTGACGCCCCGCCTGCGGTGAAGCCGGCCGCGATCAAAGACGCCCTGGACCGCGGAGGCCTCAGTGCCAAGACGGCCGTCTCGGTAGAGGTTGGCCCGACGCCGGAATGGGAGCGGGTGCTCACGGACGTGGTCACTGGCGGTAGCCGCGCCGACTCCCGCGCGGTGCGGGGCGTGGAGACCACGCCGACGCCGGATTGGATGGCCGACGAGCTGAACGCGGCCGCCGAGGATGACGTCCTCGATGCCGAAGTGGTGGAGGACCCACCTTCTCAGCTGCCCGCGCGTTGTGAACGCGCCGCCCCGGCCTTTGCTCCTGCAGCTCAGCCGAGCGGGGGCCTGATGGACTACGAGGAGGCGTTGAGCCAACTCCGGGCCACCGCACCGCCACCCGCCCCGGTGGCCAGCCGCCGCAGGCGGCATTAGACCGGCCTGAGTGTCCCCACATCCGATTTGAAGTGGCTGGCCGGGTAGTTGCCTGCCCGGCTGCCAGCCGCCGGGTCAAATCCGAAGTCGAGGTTGTGCGGCCTTGCTGACGCGGGGGCTTCAGGGCTAGGACGGGGCTACGTGCCGACGAGAGATTCGCAACCGTGCAGGTGAAATATCAAGTTGGACAGTGCAAGTGACGTGTGATCTGAACGTTTGGACGGCTAGCTACTGGAAACATATTGTGAGGCAACGGGATAGAGGAGCAGGCGTATGGGAGCAAATCGGTACGCGATCCGAGAGCAGACGGCAGGCCGTTTTCAGGCGCGGTGGTACGGCGCTGACGGCAAGCGCAAGAGCAAGACCTTCGCCACGAAGACCGAGGCCAAGAAGTACCTGGACAACATTAGCGCCGACCTGAACCGGGGCGACTACATCGACCCCAGCGACGGGCGGCGCACCGTGAAGGAGATCGCTGAGCTGTGGCTCGGCAGCCGCAACCTGCGGCCCAAGACTGAGCAGTCCTATCGGACCATCCTGGAGCAGCGCATCTATCCCACCTTCGGCGACAGGGCAGTCGGCAGCATCACGACGCTGGATCTGGTCGCGTGGATTACGACGCTGAGTACCGAGGGAAAGCGCGTCGGCCACAACAACAAGTCCGTCAACGCGGAATCGCGTCGGGCGGAACGAGACGCACGGTACCGGGAGCGCGGGGGCAAGACCCCGGTCGGGAAGCCGCTGGCACCGGGCACCGTCCACAACGCGGTGCGAGTGATGCGACAGGTGCTCGACGCCGCCGTGCGGGCGCGGTACCTGCGGGGCAACCCTGCGCACGGCCTCACCCGCGACGATTTGCCCAAGGCTCATCGCGACACCACCGGCACGCCGTACCTGGATGCGGCTCAGGTGGAGCGGCTGGCCGTGGCGATGGGCGAGGTCAGCGAAGACCCCGCCCTGGCGCTGCTGGTGCGGTTCGCCGCGCAGACGGGAATGCGAGCGGGGGAGTGCTGCGGCCTGCGATGGGAGAACGTGGACCTACTGCGCGGGCGGATCACCGTGGCCGAGTCCATCAGCGCCGTGTCCAGCGGCGACTGGTGCGTCGTCCCGCCGAAGAACGGCAAGACCCGCGTGGTGCCCATGCCGCCCGTGTTGCGCGACGCCCTGGCTGACCTGGCCCATGAGCGCGCGGCAGCTGGAGCGTTCGCCCCCGAGATGTACGTGTGGCCCGGCCCAGAGACGAGGGACGCGGCCTACGGCACCGAGCCGATGAGCTGGGGGCGGGACTTCTACCTGCGGTACTGGAAGCAGGCCGTCGCCAAGGCGGGTCTACCAAAGTCGTTGCGGTTTCACGACCTGCGGCACACATGCGCGGCGCTGCTGATCGCGGCAAACGTCCCCGCCAAGGCAATCCCAGGCCCAGCTGGGCCACAGCTCGTTCAAGATCACAATGGACATCTACGGGCATCTGTACGAGGACGCCAGCGACGCGGTCTCCAACGCGATGGACGCAGCGTTCGCGGCCCCACGGCCGGAGCCGACGAATGTGCGAGCGATCACCGGTTGAGCGCACCGAAAAGGCTATGCTCCCGGACCGTGGGAGTACTCGAGTTCATTGCGGCAGTAGTCGGCTCGTTGGCGTGGCCGGTCGTCGTAGTGACTGTTGTCGTTGTACTGCGTCGCCAGATTCGAGAGCTTGCCTCGAAGTTGGTTGCACGGTTTGCCGAGTTGGTCGAGCTTAGTGGGATGGGTGTCTCACTTAAGTTCAATCAGGCACTGGACAAGCTTGAGCAGGACGTCAAGGAGATCACTGCGAGCGACGGTGGTTCCTTTTCGGAGTGTGCCATCGTGACGAAGCACGAGAACGAATCGGAGCCCGCAACAGACGTTGGAGCGCCGGTTAAGGCCGTCGCGTCCGATGACGAGCCGCTCGTTACCCTGCTTGTTGCGTACCGGTTAGTTGAAGACGCTGCAATGCGGGCACTAGACCGGCATGACCTTTTCACGAAGTCGGGACGGATGGGGGTGATGTCGGCGCTGAAGCTCCTCACGACCAAGACTGGGGTTGACCCCGACCTGCGTCGCGTTGTCGCGGATCTTGTCTCGCTACGGGATGAGGCGGTTCATGAGGGATCGCGAGTTTCTCGGGATGATGCGGCTCGGTTTACGTGGATCGCCGAGGACGTGGCTGAGTATCTAGATCGGGTCTGACGCAACGCGCGACCTATTTTGCTCGACTCTCGACCTTGGGAGCGAACATGCAAGCACTCAGGGGTTAGCGGCTGGTGGGCCAATCTGCATCAGCCGGTAGGTGAACTTTTTCTGATTGGTCAGATCATCCGTGATGCTAGTGACTGCCACAACCATATCGTAATCAGCGTTTAGTTGTGATTGCAGAAATCCAGGGAGTGCCTGACTGTCTACGTAGCCGCTATAGGTTTCGCCGGTCTCGCGGTTTTCGGCGCCAAAGGTATGGTTGTCGACGTCTCCTCGGAATAGCCGCATCCTAGCTTCCACTGGTGGCTCGGAATTGTCAGGAGCAAGGTAGTTTAGCGTTGCTAGAATTCGCTTGATCTTGTTGGTGGACATGTTGGCTGCTGTGAAATTGGCTGATTCATTTGCGGACACGATAGTTACTGGACCGTCGATCTTGTCGAGATGCTGTACGAAAGTCCGGAAGCTCTTCGCTGCCCTCGTGTTGAAGGATTTCATCTGAGCTTTGAAGGTCTCGTCCTCGTCATCGAGGGCGAGGGTGTGAACGATCGCGTTTGCAGCTTTCTCAAAGGGGGAGTCGAACAGGCTGTTGAAGCCTGTCGATGCGAGGTCGATGACAAAGCTAGCTGCGCTTAGTTCGATGACTTCGCTCGCGGTCTCAAGCTGATATTCGACTGGGATTCTACCGGCTAGGGGTGCCTCCTTTCCGTTCAGGCGGGCGGACTGCCCGACAGTGTCGAGTAGGTTCTGTGCATGGACCAAGAGTGAACCGACTGCCCTCGTTGGTGCGGCAGTTCTTTTGCTGGTGCGGGGGTCTATTTCGAGTCGGAGCATTGGTCGCATTTCCCGCTTTGCGCGTTGAGCAAGGGCGGTAGGGCTGACCGCGCGTGGCGCCGTATCCGTTTTTAGTTCCAGTCTGTACTGATTATCGGGTAGCCACTCATCTGCGATGTCTGGTCCCTTCAGAATTCGCTCGATGGTGTCGCGGAACTCTGGATCTGTATGGGTTTTTACAAGGAAGACGTAATCTTCGGGATTTATGAACGCGGATCGCACGGAGATTCCGCCAGAGCGCACTATCTGGAATCGCTCTGGGGAGACTGGGACATAGAGCCATAGGTCATGATCGTTGCTCTCTTCTGCCCATGCGGCTACGTAACGATTGCCAGATGCTGATGTGCAGGAGAAGAGTCGAGGACCGTCGTATTCCTCGAAGGTCTCTTCGATGCTCAATCGGCCAAGTACGGTGTCGCGCGGGAGCCAGTTCATGCGACGACCGAGCAGTTGGTCCAGTCGCTGTCATTGATGGGCCTCCACCATGTGTGGTGGCTCCGATCGTTTCCGGTCTGCAGGATTGCTCCGGGGCCGGATACATCGATCTTTGCGATCTTCTTCTTCCTAAGAGGTCCCACGGACCTGCGGGTCCTCTCGGCAGCCGCGAGCTCATCGAACACGCTGAACCCTGAAGCCATACATTGCTTGTCGCCGAAGTCCTTGCCCTTATAACGCGCTCCGATGCTCTGGAGCTCGACATGAGTCATGGTGTCTTCGCCTGAGGGCGGGGCGGCATCGACTAGGCGGAAGTAGTGGCCAATGGCTGGCTGTGCATCCGCAGGCGGGCACTGCGCCGGATAGTAGTCCGGCCACTCGCTTGTCAACGTGTCCCTCCCCGATGGTCCATATCGGTCGTGATCATGTCATACCCATTCCGCGACGAGCGCGCAGATTCCCAAGAAAGGGCTGCCATAGGGCTAAGGCCGATGTTGTGAGGTGCATCACCGCAGGTAGATAGCACTATTTCACGCGGAACTAAAGTTCCGCTTCAACGTGTAGAACCCCAGGCGAACGGCTTGTTAGGCCGCCCGTCCGCAGCAGAACCCGCAGAGGCTCGGAGCAGTTCGTCCGCAGCCCTGCGGGTTCTGTCGTCTGCGTGGGGCCACGGGTGTCTGTCGGTGTTTCAGCGTGACGCTGGGCTGAACACCGGACCGAGAAACGTCTGGAGGTAGGCCAACAGGGCCTCCCGATCGTCGACGTCGACTGCTGATCCCGGCGTCCCCACCAGCGAGACGAGCATCCGGACCAGCCATTCCGCCGCCCCGGGCAGGTCGAGGTCCTCTCGGGCCAGGCCGCGTTGCTGGGCGTCACGCAGCCGGTCCACCCAGAAGTCGGACAGCTGGGCGACCACGTCCTGGGAGTAGGTGCCCATGATCTCGGCGTACTCGTGCGGTTCCCGGGCGGCCAGTTCAACGGCCAACGGCCCCAAGGGATTCTGCCTCGACAGCACGACCGCCTCGGTCAGCATGCCGGACACGCTGTCCTGTCGCGCGATCCGATCGGCCGCGTCCTCCCAGAAGTCCGCGCCCCGGCGGATCAGTGCCGCCGAGAGCAGTGTCGCCTTATCGGTGAAGAACCGGTACAGGTAGGCGCGGCTGAGATCGGCTTCCTGGGCCACGGCGCGCACGGTGGTGCGGCGGATCCCGTCGCGCGCCAGACAGAGTTCGGCGGCGTCCAGGATGCGGTCGCGCACGACGCTGGAGTCGGGTCTCATTGCCGCTCGATCATAGGGCGTCGAAAAGTTCGGAGAATTCTTCTGTAAACACTTGTGTCAAAGTGTCTACAAAGCACTACGTTCTCCACCATGACCGGCCGCGCGGAGGCCCGGTCGCCGACCGAGGCGACGGCGTGTCGGAACGGTGAGCGCTACGGAGGACCTATGGGATTCCTGCTACCGGTGGAACCGGACATCGACGCGGACGAGTTGCGCCGCGGCCGCCGACCCACCCAGATGCGCATCCTCTCGGAGAACTACCTCTCACAAGGTTTCGGGACACCCGATGTGGTGTACGTCGGCTACCTCGCGAAGATCGCCCTGTTCATTCTCGGCGCGGCAATGTTCGCGTTGACCACACCCGGCGTGGACGGCCTGCTCGACGTCGGCCAGTGGTGGGCCCTGCCGGTCGTGTGGCAGAAGGTCGTGCTCTGGTGCATCCTCTTCGAGGTCACCGGCCTGGGCTGCGGATTCGGGCCCCTGAACCTGCGCTTCCTGCCGCCGTTGGGTTCGTTCCTCTACTGGTTCCGCCGTGGAACCATCCGGATGCCGCCGTGGCCGAGGCGAGTTCCGCTCACCTCCGGAGACAAGCGCGGCGTCGTAGACATCGCCGCGTACGCCGCGCTGCTCGTCTCGCTGCTGGTGGCGTTGGTCTCCGCGACCGCTGCCGGGACGGTTCAGCTGCCTTGGCAGAAGGTGGCCGTCGTCCTGGGACTGCTCGCGGTCATAGGACTGCGTGACCGGACGATCTTCCTGGCCGCCCGCGCGGAGGTCTACGGCGCGATTGCCGTGACCTTCCTCGTCCCGTTCCCCGACTCCATCGTGGCCGCCAAGTTCGTCCTGCTGTGTATCTGGTGGGGTGCGGCGGTCTCGAAGCTCAACGTGCACTTCCCGTCGGTCGTGCAGGCGATGGAGGCGAACAGCCCGCTGTGGCGAACGAAGCGCATCAAGCACCTCTTCACCCGCTCGTACCCCGATGACCTGCGCCCCTCCTGGCTCTCGAAGTTGCTCGCCCACGGCGGAACCGCGATCGAGTTCGGCGTCCCGCTCGTACTGATCCTCTCCGGAGGCGGCACCGTCACGACGGTCGCGGCGACCGTGATGATCCTGTTCCACCTGCACATCATCGTGACGATCCCGATGGGGACGCCGCTCGAGTGGAACGTCTTCATGATCTTCGCCGTGCTGACGCTGTTCGTGGACAAGGCATCCCTGGGGCTCGACGACCTCGTGCATCCCGCGGTCCTGCTGATCCCGGCCGTCAGCTTCCTCCTGGTGATCCTCGGCAACCTGTTCCCCGAGCGGATCTGCTTCCTGCTCGGGATGCGGTACTACGCCGGGAACTGGGACACCACCGTCTGGTGCCTCTCGCCCAGCGGCGAGCAGAAGCTGACCGACGGTACGATCCGCTTCGCGATGCTGCCGCACCGCCAGCTGGAGAAGATCTACGGCGGCGAGGACGAGGCCCGGGTCACGCGGCTCACCGGCTTCGCGTTCCGCGCGATCCACACGCACGGCCGCGCGCACGCCGCACTGCTGCCCCGACTCCTGGCCGACCAACCCACCACGGAGTACGTCGAACTCGACGGCGAGACGGTGGCCGGCGTCGTGCTCGGCTGGAACTTCGGTGACGGTCACCTGCATTCCGAGCAGCTCGTCGAGACGCTCCAAAGCCTGTGTGCCTTCGATTCCGGTGAACTGCGGGTCCTGGTCCTGGACGCCCAGCCGATCCACAAGCAGACCCAGGCCTACCGGCTGCTGGACGCCGCCACCGGTGAGTTCGAGCGGGGCACGGTTCGGGTCGCGGACATGGTCAACCGGCAACCGTGGGCCGACGACATGCCGGTGACGGTGAGCGAAAACCCTCAGGCCCGCTGACATGGCGAACGTGAGGACCGCAGTCGTGGTCGGTTCCGGCCCCAACGGTCTGGCCGCCGCCGTCCGATTGGCCGGGCACGGAGTGAAGGTGACGGTGCTGGAAGGTGCCGAAAGTCCGGGAGGAGGCGCGCGCACCAGTGAACTGACGCTGCCCGGACTGCTGCACGACGTCTGTTCTGCGGTGCACCCGCTCGGGGTCGCCTCGCCGTACCTGGCGACCCTGCCGCTCGCCGAACACGGCCTGCGGTGGCGGTGGCCCGAGATCGACCTCGTCCATCCTCTGGCGGACGGGTCGGCCGGTGTGCTGGCCGGCGACGTCGATCGCACGGCCGCCGGGATGGGGGTGGACGCGGAGGCCTGGCGCAGGGTCTTCGGGCCCCTCGCGCGCACCTTCGACACCCTCGCCCCCGAGGTGCTCGGGCCGCTCCTGCGAGTGCCCAGGCATCCGGTCGCCCTGGCCAGGTTCGGAATCCGGGCCGGACTCCCGGCAACCGTCCTGGCCAGGGCCTTCCGCACACCGCAGGCCCGGGCCCTGTTCATGGGGTGCGCGGCGCACATGTTCCAGCCGCTGAACCGTCCGCTGTCGGCGTCGGTGGGCGTGATGTTGGTGGCTGCTGGACATCGTCACGGATGGCCGGTCGCCGAGGGCGGCTCGCAGGCGATCACCTCGGCGCTGGTCTCCCTCCTGCGCGAGCGCGGAGGGGAGATCGAGTTCAACGCTCCGGTCCGATCGTTCGCCGACCTGCCGGCCGCCGACGTGACGTTGTTCGACACGACTCCGCAGGCGGTTGCCGAGATCCTGGGTGATCGGCTCGGCGGGCGGGGCCAGCGCCGGTACCGGTCCTACAAGTTCGGCCCTGCCGCGTTCAAGGTGGACCTGGCCGTGCGCGAGGGGGTCCCGTGGACCAACGAATCTGCGCGCCACGCCGGCACGGTCCATCTGGGCGGCACCGCCGGCGAGGTGGCGGCAGCGGAGGCCGCGATCGTCGCGGGCCGGATGCCGGAGCGGCCGTTCGTGCTCGTCGGGCAGCAGTACCTGGCCGACTCGACCCGGTCGGTCGAGGAAGTGCATCCGATCTGGGCGTATGCGCACGTCCCGTCCGGCTACGACGGGGACGCGACGGAGGTCGTGCTGGACCAGATCGAGGCGTACGCGCCCGGTTTCCGCGGCCGGGTCGTCGCAGCGCACGCGACCAGTCCGGCAGAGTACGAGCGTCACAACGCGAACTACGTCGGGGGCGACATCGGGGGAGGGGCGAACTCGCCGCTCCAGATGGTCGGGCGACCGGGGTTCGCGCTCGACCCGTACGCGACCGGTGTCGATGGCATGTTCTTGTGTTCGGCCTCCACGCCGCCAGGTGCGGGCGTACACGGAATGTGCGGGGCAGGCGCTGCCGCCAGCGCGTTGCGCAGTCTGGGCGTCGATGTGCAGCCCCTCCGGCGCCGAGCCGACTGACGGGTTACCACTGAACTGAACCGGATCACGGCCACTCGTGGTGGTGGCACGGCGGTGCTGCGGTTGGACAACGTGCCGGAGATGATCGCTGCTGCGCTGACCGACTGGGCTGGCACGAGGACCGGGATGCTGTTCATCCCACCCGGGGAGCCGTGGCGCAACCCCTTCATCGAGTCCTTCAACGGTCGCCTCAACATGCACCTGTTCTGGTCCCTGACCCACGCCAAGGTCACCATCAGCGACTGGAAGGAGGAGTACAACCACGACCGGCCGCACTCATCATTGGGCTACCGAACCCCACGGGCCTACGCTGCAATCTGTACCCACTAATCGACTCTCACGCGTCTGGTGTCGTATGCCCACATCGCGATCTCGACGCGGTTGCGGGCGCCGAGCTTGGTCATCAACGATGCGACGTGGGTCTTGACCGTGCTCAGGCCGACGAAGAGCTCGGTGGCGATCTCGGCGTTGGTCCGGCCCCGTGCCACCAGCGCGAGCACCTCCTTCTCGCGCTCGGTGAGCGGGTCGATGGGCTGGACCGGTACCACCGGCGCCTGGTCGGCGAAGGTCGCCAGCAGCCGGCGGGTGACGTTGGGGGCGATCAGCGCGTCCCCGTTGGCCGCCGCGTGGATAGCCTGCACGAGGAGCTCCGGCCCGGCGTCTTTGAGCAGGAAGCCGCGGGCGCCGGCGCGTAGGGCGCCGAGGACGTACTCATCGAGGTCGAAGGTGGTGATCACGACGACCGCCATCGGGTCCGTCACGTCTGGCCCGGCCAGGCGCCGCGTCACCTCGACGCCGTCGAGCCCGGGCATCCGGATGTCGACGAGGAGGACATCGGGACGCAGCCGGGTCGCCAGGTCGAGCGCTGCGAGCCCGTCTGCTGCCTCCCCCACGACCTCGAGGTCGGGTTGCGCGCCGAGAATCATCACCAGCCCGGTCCGGACCAAGTCCTGGTCGTCGGCTACGACAACACGGATGCTCATGCCATCGCCTCCACCGGCATCACGGCCTCGACCACCCAGCCACCCTCGGGCCCCGGCCCCGCGGAGAGCGATCCGCCGAGGAGCTGGGCGCGTTCGGCCATGCCCAGCAGGCCGAACCCAGGCTCCGGGGCCGGCCCCGGCTCGGTCTGTCCATCGTCGCTGACACGCAGCCTGACGGCGTCGCCCTCCCGGCGTACGTCGATCCCGACGCGGGTCGCGCTCCGGGCGTGCCGTACGGCGTTGGTCAGCGACTCCTGCGCGAGCCGGTAGAGCGCGGCATCCACGGGTCGTGCCAGCCGGGTTAACGAACCGTCCAGCGAGACCTCGACGGTGGGCGTCGCGTCCGCGCGCGCCAGAGCAGGCAGGTCCGCGACACCCAGCTGCGGTGAGTAGGCGACGGCTTCCTCCTCACGCAGCACCCGCACCATGGATCTCATGTCCGCCAGGGTTCGCGACGCTTCAGACTCGATCGCGGCCAGGATCTCGGCAGCCTTCTCAGGCTCGATGCCGGCAACCACGCCACCGGCCTGCGCCTGCACCGCGATGGCCGAGACGTGGTGGGCCACGGTGTCATGCAGCTCGCGAGCCAGCCCCACGCGCTCCTGATTGCGGATCTCGCGCTGCTGGCGATGCCAGAGGTCCGCGCGGTAGCGGAACACCGCCGCGAGGGCGACGAACAACAGCAAGAGGACGCTCCCGCCGAAAACGTCGGCCCAGCCCGCGGAGGAGACGTACATCCCCAGCGCGACGACGGCCGTCACGAACGCCGTCCCCAAGACCATCTCCCGGCCCGAGCCCCACCGCACCAGGGAGTAGAGCAGGATCAGGACGGCCATCATGGAGTAGAGGCCGAGGTCCTCGGCGTGCGCAGTCAGCTGGAGGACCGAGAGCAGCCCGGCGACGCCCCACCCGACCAGGGCGGCCATCAGGGGGCGACCCCGCCGCCAGAGCAGGGCAGGCATCACCGCCAGGGCGAGCATCGTCACAAGTGGTCGCCAGGCCAAGCCCGGCCGAGCGATGCCCTCGACCAAGGCGGCGGCCGCGAACACGCCCACAAGCAGCCAGTCGAGCCGACCGATGGGTGGGGCGTCAGCAGGCCGCGGCTCATGCCAGATGGAGCGCCGGACAGTGACCACGGCTACAGCCTAGGGGTCGGCGCGCCTCGGCGTACCCGCCGAAAGAACGAGAGAGAGACCATGCCATCGGCCAGGCGAACCCCAGCCTCCGGGCCGAGGCGCCCGCCGCCGGGCTCAGCGATCGTAGACCTACCGATCCTCACCACAACAACGGAGCCCATGATGAGAACAGGTCAACCCACCGCCACACTGGAAGACCAGCGGATCCCGGTGAGAGCCAAGCTCGCCGCAACGTGGACAAGCTTCATGTTCCTATACGCCTACGTGGACATTCTCAACTTCTTCACGCCCGGCGTCATCGAAGACATCCTCGACGGCAAGGTCTTCGAGTTCGACCTCTCCCAGACCTTTTCGACCACGGCGCTGACCCTCATGGCCATCCCGATCCTCATGGTCGTGCTGTCGATGACGCTGCCCGCCCGGGCGAACCGCATCACGAACCTCATCGTGGCCTCGCTCTACGTCCCCGTCACGGCATTCAACGCGGTGGGCGCGTCCTGGCTGTACTTCTACGGCCTCGGCATCGTTCTGGAATTGATCCTTCTCGCCCTCATCGTGCGGTACGCCTGGACCTGGCCCCGCACCGTCGGCGACCATGGCGACCAGCCCGGACCGTGAAACCGTTCGCGCCCAACAGCAAGCGTGAACCCAAGAGCAGTCCCAGTCCTGTTCGGAGCCATCTGCCTCGGGTGCCGCGGTGTGGGCCTCCTGGCGGTGGGACACCAACTACCACTGGGACGTCGCGTAGGGGCCTTCCAAGGCACCTACCGGCAAACGCAACGGCATCAAAGTCTTGGAAGCGGTCCAGGTGCTGTGAGGGCCGATTAGTGGGTACAGATGGGCGCCGCACGCGGCGCGGCTACCGAGGCGGTCGCCCCGTCACCTACGACGCCGAGGACTACAAGGGTCGCAACGTCATCGAGCGCGGTTTCAACGAGACCAAGCAATGGCGCGGGCTCGCCACCCGCTACGACAATCTCGCCCTCACATACCGCGGCGGAGCCGTCCTCCGAGCCATCATGCTCTGGCTCAACGCAGTAGGAGACACGCCCTAGAGTCCCCTGAGCCCGAGCAGTCGACTCGCGAGGCGAGGTGGTCGATCCCCTCGCCCCCTCAGTCGATCTACGAGCTCTGGCGTGTGGGGCGGGAACGAGTCGAGGATCTCAGCGGGCCCGAACGCGATGGGTTCGCCTGGTTTCGCACGGTCTCGAGCATCCGTCCAACCCGTGATGAGGAGATACCATCCCGCTTCCGCGACTACTGGCGAGTCTGAGGTCAAGATCGCTTCGATCTCCACGACGCCGTCGCTGAGCGAGGCGACATTCTCGACCGTCCGAGATATCACCACGATCTTCGCCGATGGATCGCTGTTCCACACGGTCGCGTTGGCCCACCGCTTGAAGAGCTCGGCCTCCTTGCGTTCTCGGACATCTTGACGCCACCAGAATGCGAGGAGCCCAGCCACGATGAGTCCAGTGGAGCCCCAGAGTACGAACTCGAACATGCCCGCATCATAGGGATCGAGACGCCAGCCTCTCCGAGAAGCGGGCGCATCCGACCACATCGCCATCGGTAACGATCCGCAGCGCCTGCGGCCAAAGCTACGCATTGTGAGCCTGCTGTCAGAGATGCTGCACAGGTGATGCCGACCAAACGAAACGGCTTTTCCGCCATATCGATGGTGATGCTCGCTGTCGCGGGGTTGCTGGTCGCGCTCCCTGGGAGCAGTGGCGCCGCACCGCCGGACTGGCGATACACGATGGTGACGTTCAGTAACATCAGCGACCACGACCTGGATGTCTACGAGTCGGGGGACGCCACTCACTTCCAGCCCCTACGACTGTCGGCGTATCGGCCGCCGTCAGGGGTGGTGCGCGACCCGAGCATCTTCCGGCACACGGACGGGCTCTACTACCTCACTTACACGACAGTCGACGGTGCGAACATCGGCTTCGCGCGCAGCAGTGACCGCATCAACTGGACGTTCCTGGGGGCCTGGCCGGTCCCGCTCTGCTGCGCGTTCCTGCCGGGCACGGGGGACGGAACGGGCTCGGCGAGCCCGCCGGGCTCCTCGGGGTCGGCCGGGTTCAGCGACGGACCGTCGCTGTCGCCGTTCACCACCAAGGCCTGGGCACCCGAATGGTTCGTGGACGGCGAGCGCGTCAGCGTCATCCTGTCGATGTCGACCGGCGGCGGATTCGTGCCGTATCTGATGACCGCGCTGGATCCGTCGCTCCGAATCTGGGGCCTGCCCGTTCCGCTCGACGGCATCGGCGCGGACCACATCGATACCACCGTGGTCAAGGTGGGATCGATGTATCACGCCTTCACCAAGAACGAGACGAAGAAGGTCATCGAGCATGCGGTCGCGCCGTCGGTGACGGGACCCTATTCGTTCGTCCCGGCCGGAAATTGGGGCTCGATGCTGGAGGGCCCAGCCCTGGTTCAGTTGCCGAACAACGCCTGGCGGATATATCTCGACGCCTACACCGAGGGAAAGTACCTCTATTCCGACAGCACGGATGGGCTGAACACCTGGTCGCCCGCGCAAGAGCTTCCAGGCCTTTCCGGGACGGTGCGCCATGTCGGCGTGATGAGAGAGCCTGCGTAACCGCATGCTCAGCGCCCCGACACGGGCGCCTCGCTCAAGGTCCGGCGGGTGACGAACCGTCGCGGCATCCCCGACAGCGGATCGGTGAATTCCAGTTCCCGCGCGAGCAATTGGAGTGGGAGGGAATGGTCGTCCGGCGCCTCGGGCTGCAGGTCGGGGTACAAGCGGTCGCCCAGGATCCCGACGCCGAGCGCCGCCAGGTGGATCCGCAACTGGTGCATCCGCCCGGTGTGCGGACGCAGGACCGTGTGCAGCACGGCACGTCCGGAGGCGCTCACGCCGGTGCTGCGCATCTCGACCGCCGTCTCGGCGTTGGGCTCGCGTGAGTCGTCGACGACGGCCCGCAACTCGCCCCGCCGCGCCTCGATGTGGTTGCGGTAGACGACGGGAACGACGCGCCCGGCGAGCGTCGGTGCGTCCGGGTCCCAGCCGTTCGGTCGCGCCGACACCGCCTCGTAGACCTTCGTGACCAGCCGCTTCTCGAACAACGACTGGTAGGCGCCTCGCGTCGCGGGGCGGGCCGAGAACATCACCAGGCCCGCGGTCCCGCGGTCGAGTCGATGGATCGGCGTCAGGTCCGGGTTGTCGAGGCGGACCCGCAATCGGACGAGCGCGGACTCGCGCAGGTACCGCCCGCTCGGGGTGGTCGGGAGGAAGTGCGGCTTGTCGATCACGACGAGGTCGTCGTCGACGTGCAGGATCTCCTCGTGGAACGGAACCGGGTCCTCCACCGGCAGATCGCGGTAATACCAGACGAACGGGTGCGCGCCCAGCGCCGTGCCGCGACCGATCGGACTGCCGTCGGTGCCCACGATCTCGCCGGCGTCGAGCCGCCGGTACAGTCCGTCCGCGTCCAGGTGGTCGAACCTCGCGATGACATACTCGGCGATCGTCGCCCACGGCCCGGACGTCGGGACGCGCAGCCGCGTCGGTCCGACCCCGTTCTTGACGGGCAGCGGTGAGGGCATCGGCACGAGCATCATCATCCCACCGACTACTGGCGCGGACGTGCCGCGGGGTTTCGCGAGGTCAGGCGCGCGCGAACAGACGCATCGCCTCGTCGACGACGGCGGCGCGGGTCTGACCGTCGGGGTCGGCGTCCGGGCGGAGCCAGATCGAGGCGTGGTTGAGAATGCCGTGCAGGCAGTGCAGGGCGACCGACGGATCGGGGCAGTCGAACTCACCGGTTGCGACGCCGAGATCGACGACCCTGCGGAAGAGCTGGTCGTGGCGCATGCGCATCGATTTGATCGCCTCGCTGTGGACCGGCGGCCACGGTGCGGGGAACGAGAACACCTTGCCGACCTCGGGGTAGCGCACGGTGAGGATGTGCAACTGCTCGGCGATCAGGGCGCGCAACTGGTCGGTCGCGGACAGGTCCGTGGCGGCTTCGAGCGCCCCGCCAAGGCTGGTCAGAACGTCGGTGGTGAGCTTCTCCAGAGCCTCGGCGACGAGCGCATCCTTGCTCGGGAAGTAGTGGTACAGAGTCGCTTTCGCGATATCGGTGCGCTCGGCGACGTCCTCGAATCGCATGCCCTGGTAGCCGCTGCTGGACAGGATCTCGAGCGCCGCGGAGATCATCTCGGCCTTGCGACGATCGCGACGGCGGGTGGCGCGCCCCGCTTGGGCGGCGGGTTCCCCTTCCACGGTCGAAGTCATCGCCCGATCATATCGGGAGTCTGGGTCGGGACGATCTACCGCGAAATGGCAGGTAATCGGGTTCAACCGAATGAACAGGATCAACCATTGAGGCGGTAATTCGACCAGATGGGATAAAGTTCGACCCAAGGGTCGAGAAATGGTGAAAGGTGCGTCCGATGACCGAGGCGACAGGACACGGGGCCGGCTACTTCGAGCGGGTCTCGGAGAATCGGTTCGTCCCGACTCCGCATGCGAGCGGCGCGTGGGCGGCCGACGAGCAGCATTTCAGTCCGCTGGCCGGATTGGTGGTCCACGAGATCGAGAGGATGCGGCTACGCGAAGGTCGCCCCGCGCTGCCGATGAGTCGCATCGGCTTCGACATCCTCGGACGAATCGCGTTGGAGGAGTTCGACGTTCACGTCGAGACCGTCCGGCCCGGCCGGACCATCGAACTGGTCCAGGCAACCGTGGTCATCGCGGGCCGTGCCGTGGTCACAGCCCGGGCCTGGTATCTGGCCGATCTCGACACCGCGCTCGTCGCCGGCGGAGAACCCGACACCCTGCCGAGCCCAGAGTCGGCCACACTGTGGCCGATGGATTCGGTGTGGCCCGGCGGGTATATCGCTTCGCTCGACACCCGGCAGGTCGGTGCACCGAGTGCGGGACGCGCGACGGTCTGGGCATCGACGTCGGTGGACCTGGTGGTCGGGGAGCAGGCCGGTGACCTGGCCTCCTTCCTCGCCCTGGTCGACACCGCGAACGGCATCGGAGTGCGGCGGGACCCCGCCGAGTGGATGTTCCCGAACCTGGACCTGACCATCCATCTGTACCGCCAGCCGGAGGGGAGGTGGACCGGGCTCGACACCACGGTCACGTTCGGCCCGACTGGGCAGGGGCTGACGAGCACGGTCCTGCACGATGTCCGCGGACCCGTCGGCTGTGCGCAACAGATCCTCACCGTCCGTCCGCAGCCAGAACTCGCGGTTCAGACCGCATAGACCGCGAGACTGACATAGGGCACCGCTCCGACTCGTCCCGTATTCGGGTGGTCGGGCGGTGCCCTGTGGTTTCGCCTTTTAGGCGGCGAAGGTGAGTTGGTTGCGCCGGTTGTGTGCCGGCATGGGTTGTCGCCTGGGGTCGATCCAGGTGGGTGGGGTGAACCAAGGATGGCCGTCGGTCTTGCTGATGGTCACGGTCCAGTCGCCGCGGTGGATCGTGGTGTGGTGGAAGCGGCAGAGCAGTACCAGGTTTGACAGGTTGGTGGGTCCGCCGTTGGACCAGTGTTGGATGTGGTGGCCTTCAGTCCAGGCGGCGGGTCGTCCGCAGCCGGGGAAGGCGCAGCCGCAATCCCTCGCATTGAGGGCGCGGCGAAGCTTGCGGGGTATGAGGCGGGTGGTGCGTCCGACGTCGATCGGGTTGCCGTCGGAGTCCATGGCGATGGGGGTGATGTCGGCGTCGCAGGAGATCTGGGCGGCGAGGTCGAGGGAGATCGGCCCCAACCAGGGCATCCAGGCGGGCCCGCGCCGTCGCCCCCGAAGGTGGCGGTGGCGGTCGCG